>NZ_CP047026.1:600000-900000 GCF_009796785.1 Polaribacter sp. L3A8 | reverse complement strand
CATTATAAGTTTCTTTTATTTCATAAATTAAATAGCTTTTAAAAGCTATTTAAATATTATATTAATTGACTTTTATAAAAACAACAAATGAGTATAACATTGTTATTAGATAGTTTAAGCAGTAGACTTGGTTTATTATCTCACAAGATACAAATGAATGCATCCATAAATCGTTATTCTCAAAATATCGATTTTGAAGATTTATTTATCTCTTTAATAAATCTAGCATATTCAATGAATTTTGAAAATGCAAATAAATGGGAGCAAAATGCTATAGGAGTTGATGCGTTAGATAAAAATAATAATATTGTTCTACAAATAACGGCTACCACTAGTGCAGAAAAAGTTATTAATTCTTTAAAAAAAGCAAATAACAGTAATTGGTCTGAAAAAGCGAATCATTTCAAAATGGTCTATTTAAAAGATAAAAAACCATTTTCAGGAAGAAGTGTCTCTAGAATTAATGCTAATAAAGGAGCTTTCATTTTTGATGCAAATAAAGATTATTATACCGCAGACAAAATTTATCAAAAATTAGCATTAGCGAAAGATCCAATTAAAATGCAGCAGGCAATTGAGTTATTGGATACTTATTTAGGGTACTTACCTATTAACAAAAGTTCAGGTTTAACTTCTATTGGATTATGTTTTGATGATAATGATAATAATTTTGATAGTGTATTCATTATAGTTGAACAATTATTAAAAGAACGCATCAATGTATATACATATTCTAAAAAGTTATACGATAAACTTAAAAGAGAAAAGAATAAATACTTTGATGGATTATTTTATATAGATAATGATAAAAAATTAGATTTAGTAGATCACTACTTATTTATACTTTCAAAACAGTATATAGAAAATAATTTTGGAGGAGAAATTCTTTGTAAATATTTGAAACTATATAAAGAAACAGACCATCCAGCAAAAATTGTAGGTTTTGAACCTAATTTAGTTATTCCTGATACTGAGCTTGGTAATCGATTCAGAGCGTATAATTCTTTACAAAAAAGTAATGAGGAATTAAAAGAATTTTCTCAAGATTTATTTACTAATTTTTTTAATAGAGAATATAAACATATACCCATTGATGTAAATTTATTGTTAGATCAATTATATGTACATTTTGGTAATTTTACAAGTAAAGATTTAGGTTCTTCAAAAGAATGCATTGCAGTATTATTTACTATGCAAGATGTAGAAAGTTTTAAAATGATTTATTTAGTTGCTAAACCAGGATATTCTAATAAAGGATTATTAGAATTTATTAGAAACTTAAGAACTAAACAAAAAGAAAAAATTAATGTTCTTGTACCCAAAAACCCAATTCATAAAACGAGAAAAGCCTTAGATAATTTAAATAGACTTTTAAGTGTAGAAAAAGTAAGTTATATTGATGAATTTCTCTTTGAAAAAACTTCTAAGAAATTTGAACAAGAAGCAATGCAAATAATAGAAGACTTTGTTGAGCCTGTTATACTTAAAAACGGTAAAACAAAGTATGCTGTTGATATTTTAAATTGGATTAACGAAGAAGATTTACCTTCAATAGGAATTATTAAAGCAGCTGGAGGTATTGGGAAAACTACAATAGCAGAAAAAATTCATGATACTCTTATAGATACTAATAAATATAAGTTTATTGTAGTTTTCATTAATCCTAAACAAATATTAAAAGAATTTAAGTCTACTAATTTTGACGATCATAATGAATATGATTTATATAATTTATTTAAAAAAGCGCATCCACAAGGTAATACATTAGATGAGGTTAGTTTTTACAACAATTATTCTCAAGGTAATATATTAATGATTTTTGATGGAATTGATGAAATTATATCAACAGTTTCATCATTTACATTAGAAGGTTTTTTAATTAAATTAAATAATTTAAATAAAAGAATTGGTAGAGGTAAGATATTAATTACGTGCAGAGATTTGTATATAGATGAAATGGAACATTTTATTAATACATCTGGTAAAAACAAACTAGTTATTTATGAACTTTTACCATTTAACCAAAATTTGGCTGAACAATATTTTGAAAAGAATGAACTTAATAAAAATAAAATAAAAAAAGGAATTGAGCTTCTTAATAAATTTATTTTAGAAGACAATAAAAACCTTTTAGAATATGTGTATCCTCCTTTCGTGATAGAGGTTGTAATTGATATTTTAAAAGGAGAAGATTATGATATAGTTTTAAATGATAATTCAAACTCTAAACTTTTAATAGATGGTTATAAGTCTGATTTTATTTTAAATCAAATATTTAATAGAGAAAGAATAAAAAAAGAACAGCATGGAATAAGCTTGACTATAGATGACCAGACAGCTATCTTTTGCTTTCTTGCTATTGATTATAATTCACGAATAGAAATAGATAAATTGAGAAGTCTATTAATTAAACTTAGACACTTTGCTCAATTAAAAGATGCTGCGGAAGGCTTAAAAGATCATCCTTTATTAAATAAAAATAATGGAGATTTAATTTTTAGATATAAATTCCTAACTATGGAATTTTATACAATTGGTATTTACAATTTATTGAAACCCATAAAACCTTTTAAATTAACTTCTTATTTTATAGATATAATTGGATTAAAAGCTAATTATAATTCGATAATTTCAAAAGGATTATTATCGAGATTAGAACATGAGTTCAAATATAAAAGTTATGAAGCAATTAATATGTTTCGAAATTTAATGATAGAAATTAACAATTTCGAACATATAGAGTATATTAGACAGGCAGCAATAAGTAATCTATTTTTAATTATTTATGACTTTATCACCAATATTGAGAAAGAAAACACAAACTCAAGAGAATTACTTATCAGATTGTTTAGTGAAAAAAAAGATCAAGTTATTAAAAATCTTTACTTAATTAATATTCCTTCCACTTCTAAGCTACATTTAGATTTTACTGATTTATATATAGAAGACAGTAAAATAGATGGTTTTCTAAATTTTGTGTTTTGTACTTTTAACGAAACTACATTTTTCGTTGATTCATGTACATTAAAAAATGTCAAACCTGATTCTATCAATAATATTAAAGAGATAACTATTGGTGAAGATAATTTCCATGAAATATTTGGAGACAATTCTTTAGATCAAGTTTTTAAACTTAAAGATAAAGGGAGTATAGGTCTAGAAGATGAAATAAGAAGATACTTCAGATTTTTTTTTAAGGGCAATGTTCTAAAAGAATTAAATGAAAATTTTTTAATAAATTCTATAAGGAGAGAACAATATCTTAGATTAATTCATAAAATATGTATTAATTTAAATATGATACAATCCAATAAGGCAAACTTAATAGTAAATAAGATCTATCGCTCAAAGGTTCAAAAATTTGTTTTTCAGGGTAAAACATTTATCGAGATAAAGAATATTTCAATAAATATATCTAAAGAGTTACTATAGATATAATTTCATTATTAAAATTATTTATCGAGGAGTTCAAAAACGTACAACAAAGTGTTTTGAAAGGGAATAAAACGAAATTACTTTTTATAAAAGGCTTTTTTTTTCACTATCCTTTGTTATCCTCTTTTCTTCTAATGCAATATTACATGATCGTTAGCTGGCATTTGATTTGAGTTTTTACCTACGTTTGGTAAACGTTTTAATATATAATTATGTATTATTTGAGTTTTATGTCAGTAATTTATTTTTAGAAGTATTGCTATATCGAGTGTTTGCTATCATTGCTTAAACCAATACATTCTTATTACTAATACATTAATTGATTTTTGGTGGAAAAGTTTCATTCATTAATTGATTTTTTTTTAATTACGTAAAAATTTTCTTCTTTTTTCATGTTCTGCATATGAAAGCTCATTATCTCTTCTTCCTTTAATGTAATTACGAATGGCTCGTGTCTTTGAGCCTAATTTCATCTCTTCAACTAATTTTAATACTTTTTCCCATTTAGCAGCTCGAATTGCTCCAACAATTGCATTTCCTGGAAATGTTATTTGATTATCTGTCCATTTTATACTTTTGAAACAATTTAATTCTTGATTGCTATGAATATAAATTTCAAATGCCTTGTTAAATAAGTCCTTTTTATTACAGTGAATTATATCAAACGCAATAAGAATCATTTTTGGTTGCTTATTATATTTTTCAATAAATTTTAACAAATAATTATTCGCTCTTTCTGTGTTAGCATTAGGGCTCTGGAAGAAAGCGTTAGCAAAGTGTTCTGAAATAAAGTAATTATCTAAATTAACAGCCATATATTCGATTACTTCATCCAACATATCTTCCACCTGGGACAATTTCCAAATTACTGATAACTCTTTATGATCTCTTGCTCTTTCTCTTGTGTTTTTTTCAAAAATAACTTTCGTGTACTGCAATAAAAAACTACTATCTTTTTCAAGTATAGCTAAAAGGCATTTACCTTCATAATCAAAACTATCTGTAAGTTGATCTTGTTGGATGTAGGCTTTTTTTATGAGGTTTATTTCATCAAACGAATTTATTGCTGAAATTAAAAATTCATAAAATAACCAAACTTTTATATTTTCAGTTTCAATTCTTTTTACAATGATTTGGAGAGTTTTAAAGAGAATTTGAGGTTCGATAGATTCATAATTTTTTATTCGCTTAATTCTAATTCCAAAACCTACTTTAATTGTATTTAATACTATAAAAAGTCTGTCAATATGCTTTTGTTTTATTGCTTCAATAGGAAGACTAAAAAGCAATTCTAACTTCCATATTTCATTCAACTTTTTTAATTCAATTGCTTTCCAAAATTTTTCTCTTAATTCTGGATATGTTGCCAAATTATCTATTGATTTACGTGATATATATAAATCAGAGTTAGACTTATTTATATCTTGCAATTTTGCAAGTTCTATAAATGTTGACAATCCAATTTCACTATTTACTTTAAGATTAGCTTCTATTACTTCATCACAAACGTTGTATTGCGAATACATATTAATCTCTTTCCATTCCAATATTTCACAATATTGTTTTATGAATAAGTCAAGTTCTTTTTTTGATTTGAATGTTAATTTTTTAGTAATATCAATTATTTTTAACTTTTCAAATTCTTTATAATCTTCAAAATCGTACTCTTCTTTTCCTCTACGTCTGTCCCAATTTACCAACTCAAATAGAGTGTAAGTAGGGTGTTTGAAAGTTGACTTGAGACTTTTGAGTACAGGATTGCTATATTTTATTTTTCTTGAAGAGCGTATCATTTCTCGAACAAAATAACAATGACGAAAAGATTTAGTTTTCATATTTTTATCTATCCATGGAATTAAATAAACTAAATCGAAAGCAAAAGTATATTTGTTATTGTTATCACTCGCCATTGAAAAATTAAGTATTACTGAAAATACTTCGTTAGGGTAGTTTTTATAAAGACTAAAAAGAGTTTTTAAAATTTTTATTCGAGATTTTTTAACAGAAGTAATATTCAAATCATCATTTTCTGCTTCTTTTTTGCTCTTGTAGTCCCAGCGTAACAGTTTTAATAGTTTTCTTGATATAGCAAAAAAGGCAAGAGCTTCTAATTCCCCATTTTTAGCTTCGTTAATTAAATAGCCTACAAGTTGTGTGTGTCTTTCAAAATGATCCACATAATCTTCTTCTATAAATATTATATTTTTATCAATTTGATATATTAATTGTGAAAGGTGTTGTTTATTCTGTTTGACAAACTGAAATGATAATTCAAGAGCATCTATAAAGAAAAGTGGTTTTTTTAGAAAGTTTGCTAGTAAATTTAAGTGTATTTCACGTTTATAGCCACTCGTAAAATCATTCGTTTCATATGTCGTAATTAATTCTTTATTTTCTGAAGTTTTAATTGAACTAATTTGCTCTTCTAAATAAATTAAAGCTTCGTCTGGTAAAAATTCCCAAGCAAATTTCAGAAAGCGAAAAGCTTTTTCTTTGTCGGATTTAATAGTTGACCAATAAGAAATAAGAGCAGGTTTTATTTCTTTAGCGATGAACTTTTTTCCAAAATTTTGATACATTGGGTAAACAGTGTCTTTAAATCTATGTTCTTGTTGTTCAAAGTAATTGTTAAAAAGAGATTCAAACGATAACAGTTTGTCTTTAATAAACACTTTATAGAAAAGATAGGTGGAGAGATTTTGTTCGCCAATTCTTACATGGTCATAGTTCAGTTCGATTAAATCTAAATTATGCGATCTATCAAAAGTTTCTCTTAATCTGTCAACAGGAATTGAAAATGAAGTAGCAACTGAATCCAATAATTGGCTGTTATTGTAAGGTAAAGTATAAAAAAAGGATAAAATCCCTAACGCTTTTAGAACTATTTTATCTTTAAAAGCACCTTGGTCACTTACAAAAGTTTCAAAATATTGCTCAAATAAATCTGCTATATTATTTAGAGAGTCAAGATTATTTGTTTTTCTTGCGATCATCGCCATCATGACAGCAAGACGAGCATTTCCTTTAGCTAAATCATGAATTTTATATTGGTATGTTCCATTTAAAATACCAAAAGGCTCTTTTTCTATAATAGCTTTAATTTCTTCAAAATTAAATCCCTTAATTTCGACAATAGAATTTTTATATAAGTATAACCACTCACGAACATTATCTAAAGCATAATCACGTACTGTCAAGATAAGTTTTAGTTTACTATGATTTAAACTATTATAAAAACCTAAAATTTGATCGAATTTATCAACTCGATTAACATCATCAACCAATAAAATACTATTATCATCTCCATCAAAATAAGCTCCTAAATCTCCAATTAAATCTGCTCCTTTTGGAGAAATAGCGAAAGCATTATAATCTAAATTTGATTGAACGAATTCATAAATAGATTGTAATGCCAATTTTGATTTACCAACACCAGCTGGACCAGAAATAATAACAATGTCATTAGTAGATAATTTGTTTTTTAAATTTTTAAGCTCTTGATCTCTATGCAAAAAGATACCAGTTAAAGGTGTAGCTAGTTTTTGTTTACCATTGTCGTATTCTTCTACAAACTTATCTAACGAAACAACTTGTCCTGTATCTAATGGTAGATTTAAATAATCATATGCTATGTTTTTATGATGAAAGAAAATTTCATTTGCAAGTGCATCAAGGCTGTAATGCATTGGAAGTTTACCCATGACTTCAAATGCTTCATTATTAATTTCTTCAATTTCTACAGCTTTTAAATTTGAGTTATAACATAGAATGATTTCCTGAATTTTATTAATTGGAATATTTGTTTTTTTAAAATTTAGACAACCAGAAATATCATCTTTTAGTTTATTTAATAATCTTTTTCCTTTGTTTTCAGTTGTTGTAGATTCTACAAATAAATAAAGGCCATTGGGCAATTGAATAAAAGAATCTGGTGTTCCTTTAGTCGTTTTTTGTTTTATCTCATGAGCACCATTTCGTGAATATGCCTTATAATCTCTATTTCTTAAGCTTAAAAATGAATCACATAGTTCTTGAAATTCAGTATCATTTAAATTTTTAAGTCTTTCTTTAATACTGGATAGTTGGTTCATTAATCATTAAGTTAAATATATCTTCACATAAAAATAGTGAAACCAGTTGATATATAGTTAAGGATTTCCATAATTATATATTTATATAGTAATTGAAGGACGTGTTTTAATTATTTGGTTCGTTATATGAGTCTACTGCCTTAATGAAATTAGCTTTTAACTTTTCAATAGAACTTCCTTCATACAAAACTAAATCAGTAATATTTAAAAGTTTACCAAAGTAAATTTTATCTTCTTTAGAAAACTCAATAGAGCCCTTGTGATTTTTGTAATTTAGATGCTTTTGCATGTTGTTAAATTAATTATTTTGTTTGACAATATTTTCCGTTTTGAAAAGAGTTTGATTTTTTTTTCAACTAGAGCTTCAAAATCAAACTTTTTTAAAATGAGCCCTAGCGGCAGGCTATATACTACAAGTGATTTTGATCTCTAATTATTATCGCAAAGAGTCCAACCTTTTTCTGTTTTCTTTAAATTAACTAATATTTTTTCATTCTCTTTGCTACTTAACGATGAAAATGGAGTAGCATTTGTTTTTTTAAAAATAATATTTGCTTGAGCAAATGGTAAGTTATCATTTGTAACTATATTTTTTACATCCTCTATTTCCTTATTGTAACATATCACAAAATCTTTACCTTTTACTTTTACTAAAAAAGGTTTTCCTTTCTCTGTAATACTTATATTATATTGCTCATAACCCATAAAACTAGTGTTACTACTTTCTATTTTAATTAAGCCTAACTCTTCTAATTTTTTGTAACATTTTATAGAATTATTTGATTTAATTTTAGGATTTAGAATCCTTTTATTACCCAATATTAATTTCTCTAGAATAACATCTTTGTGAAGTTCTTTTGACACACAATTATTATAAAGTTTTTTAATTTTCTCTTTATCTAATTTTTGATTATTGCAAGAAGCAACTATTATAAGTGAAAGTACTATTAAAATTTTTTTCATTTTTGTTTTCATAATTATTTGTTTAGTGATTTAGTATTTAAAATTATTGTTTTGAATTTTCTATGGAAGATTGAAAATGTCCGCAAACACGACAACATTTATTTTTAGATTGGCTGTAAGATTCTAAATGGGCTCTATCATTTATTACGATATTAAAAGAGTTTAGGCAAACATTACATTCTTCAACTTGATAGATTGCTAAAATTTCTATATTTCTTAAATTCGAAAAATAACCTGTATCAATATATTTTTTTAAGAACTCGTTATTTGTAAGTACAAAAATTTCAATTCTGTTGTTTTCCTCAATAGCCCAATAGTCTTCAAGCATTTTGATTTCTTTTTTGGATATAGTCTTGTTCGGTATTAGTGCTAATTGTTTCATAAGTTTTGGGTACAAAAAAAGCGTGAGACTGAATTTACAAGTTTTAGAGGTATCGCCAAACACCCAATCGACCATGTAAAACAGCTCACGCCGAAGCGTGAGCGTTTTAACTACAATTTGGTCGATTTTTAAAAAATTGGCGATTTTCTTAAACCTTAATTGTAAGCTAAAAAGCTTAATATTATTATGTTATATTTTTTTATATCATATTTTGTTTTTTACAAATTTAAGTATTTTTTTAGGATTCATTATATGATTTTTGAGAAAAGGAAAAAAAGATTCTTATGTATTTATATTAGTATATTTAAATATAAACAAGCAACTATATATTTATGAGAGTATATATAAACTTAAATATATATTGAGTTTAAGAATAGTTATTTTAGTTCTAAATTAGAAATACTTTTTGTTTCACCTTTAAAAGAGATAATATCAAAATCTAAAAGAGCTATTTTTGCATTGTTATAAATATTTTGAGCAAGGTTAAATGTAAGAGTACTTTTACCAACTCCTACCTTTTGATGTGTTACGAGTATCATTTTGGCCATAATTTGTAGTATTTTCAATTGTTTGTTCTCTAGTTTCTATTTCTTTTAAAAGCGCTTCTTTTTCTTTAGGAGAACCATTTTTTAGTATACATTGATTGATAAATTTCTCTCGTTCTTTTCGTTTGTATTGGAAAAAAATATCAAAACTTTTTTCATTCATGTTAATCCATTTCATTCTATCAAAACCAACATGATATGTGTTTCCTCCAATACTTCTAGTTATAGAGCGTTCTTTGGTTGTAGGAGTTAATTTTAATTTTTGAGTCTTGTCTTTTCTGCTAACGACTAAATGGACATGAGAATTGATTTCTGGTTTATAATCTCCTGCTTTATGTATCCTTTTTTTAACTTCTTCATCTGTTCCTTTAAACTTTCTGAAATGCTCTATTTTTGCAAAATAAACTAAGTCATCGCCTGATTTTAATCCTTTGTTTTCTCTATTAAAATTCTTGGCATAATTTGTCATTATCAACTTTGTATATCCTTTAATTTTATCATTAAACAATTCATATTCATTGATATTTAGTTCCCAAACATTTTTAACTTCTTTTTTGTCTGTAACCGATTGTATAATGTGCTTTAATTCTTGTTGACTAAAACTGATTGTTGGTGCGAAATATTTTGCATCTGTTTTTCCAAGTTTTTTTATATTTTTATCAATACTTGAGATTACTTCGTTGGTACTAATGTTGTTCTTAGAATGAGAAAAAAAGAATTGTTTTCTGCTTTCAATTTCTCTTTTTTCATCAATTGAATTCATCTTTTGTAAGAGCATATCTAGGTCATTGTTTTCTTTTTCTAGATACATCGCTAGATCACTACAACTAGAGATATTTGTAGCGCCTAGTGTACTATGTGGTTTGCTTATTGGCATATTATTCAAAAATAGATTTAAGAGTTCCTTTAATTCCAGATTTATTTTTAGCATCAATTAGTTTAGCGATTTCTATAAAAGCATCCTGTTGTTTGTATATTTTTCTTTCAACTTTATTTAATTCTTCTTTAAGTTTACCTAGCTCTTTTGTAATATCTTTTGTTCTACTTTTATCAAAATCATTTATTTTTATTACAGCATCTTTTACCCATTTTGATAAATTTGAAAATTGTTCTTTTTGTTCTTTAGAATTTTCATAAACTTCATTTCTTAATGGTTTTAAAATATCTCGTTCTTGTACTTTTAAAAACGATACAATTCTCTTATCTAAAACCTTTACCATAGCAGCAGGGTTTTCATTAATTGCTTCTATTGGATTAATACCTGTTTTCTTGAAATAGAGAATCATAGATTCAATTAAATCTCCATATTGTGAACCAAAAGTTTTAGAAATCTTCACCAGTTCTTTATGATGAAATTCTTTAATTAAAATGCTTTTTTTCTTCATATTTATATTTTTTGTTGCTGGTAATCAGTGTGTTGGTTGTTCGTTTATAATTCTATTATAAAATATTATATTCTTTGTTATTGACCTAAAGTCAATAATGTCAGTGTTTTAAACCCCGTAGGGCAAGTCGAATAGGGGCAATATTTTTTTGCAGCCCCTGTTCTACTTGCTTAATTCTTAACACATTTCAGTACGCAAACAAAACTGCTTCTTAAGAATGCATTTTATCTTGAATATTTTATAACCTTCTACTTTCTCCATCAAGTTTAATTTGATTAAACATTTGATAAAAACGATCGTAAACTCTTACACCATACCTTTCTTTTATTTCTTCAAGGTTTAAGTTTGAAGTTATAAAAGTTCTTGTTCCTTTGCTTATAAATTCATTATATCTATGTTCTAAAATCCTTATAAAAATATCTTCTTTCCCATAGTTTGAAGCTTCTTTTTCAGATCCTAAATCATCAAATAAATATTTGCCTTTAGTATAATATTTAATGATATAATCCTTTTTATTGCTTTCTGAAAGATTGAATTGTTGAATTACATTTTGGGTAGAAATCATAGGTACCCATAATTGTTTAATAGTATATAGTTTTGATATGTTCTGAATAATTTTAAAACTTGAAGTTTTGCCTGTACCATTATTTCCAAAAACAAATAAGCCTTTATTTAAATCTCCATTATGTTCTGTTTCAAAAGTAGAATCTTGGGCAAAGTATTTACAAAAAGCATTCAAAAATTGTTTATTATTATCATCTACTTCGAAAGATCTTCTTTTAATAGCATAATGCTTTTTTGCCTCTTTATTGAAAAGTTCTTTTAATTGATTTGTCGTCATAAATTTTTCTTTTTTTTGCGCAACTTTTTTTATTTTTTCCGTATTCATATTTTGAAGAATTTTATGCACAGATTTTATACTCATGATTTTCTTAAAATTTTTAATTTTTTAAATAATTAAATTCTTTCTTTTTATATTTTCTTTCTTTGTATATTCTTTATTACTAAGTCTCTTGTTTTTTCCGTCACAGAAATTTACCGTGTCGGTATTTTTCCGACACGGTAAAATCATTACTGGTTCAGAATTTAATATGTATGTGTTTGAGGTAAATTTTCCAGATGTTCTTTTCTGTTTTTCTTTAATTATCCAACCAGAAACAATCAATTCTTTTAAATATTTCCTTAAAGTGTCAATTGAGTAGTTTAAGGCATTGGAAAGCTGACGATTGTAGTAAACCCAATCATGAGGTTTAGAACTCATGTAAATGAATAAAAATCGGGCTCTATCAGTAATATTATTATCATTAATTAATTCATTAGGAGCTATCGTAAAATTCTTTCGTATGTTATTCCTAACATTATTCATTTTTTTTGTTTTTGGAAATCTATTTTTGCGAATAGAGCTTTAAACCTACCTTTGTATTGTAGATTCTGTATAGATTAATACTGTTTTAAAGAAAAAGAAAATATTTAAAAATCTTAGAGCGGTTACTCTAAGATTTTCTGTTTTTAAGAGTGTAAGAGAGGGCTTCAGACTCTATATCTTGTTTAGATTTTATTTCGTTCTGAAGCATCCAAGATTCTAGTTTTTCTTTGTTGAAGAAAATTACTTTACCATTAGGTTTACTATGGGGTATAGATTTAGTACTAGTTAACTTATACATGTAACTAGGTTTTATGGAAGTGTATTCACAACCTTCTTCAAATGTAAGTACTGTTTTATTTGATAATAGAAGTTTTTCTAATTTATCAAATCGTTGATTTAGTTCAATAATGTTCATTTTTATTCTTTTAAAAATTAATAATGAACAAAGGCCTTTGTTTTCTTTTATTATGAATTCGAAACAAAGGTAGAACTAAAGGAAAGGTGTTTTTTGATTTGAGATGGAATAAGACTTAATGAGATTATTTGAGAAAAGGGAGTGTGATTTTATCTGTTTTTAATGCTGTTGCAGTTTTTCCAGTTGTTGAAAATTTACTCGCATGTTTCGTGAAATCTTCAGAATTTAAATAAATGTCTGATTCTCCATCAAACATTTTAATGTATTTGTTTAGATATATTCCTTGCAACATATTATCATCGAAATTACCGTTTTCTTTAAGTTGAAATAGAACTCTACTTGCATTAATTTTTATTGTTGAATCAAATATTAGAGTTCCTTTTTGGTAGTTTTCAAAATTACCATTAATTAAGTTAGATAGTAGGATGTTGATGTTATCTTCTTTTTTCCCTCTTGAAAATAATCCTTTTAAGTATTTGATTAATTCCTCATTATTTGAATTAACCTTATTTTTTGTTATAGTTTTCTTTTCTTTTGACTTCTTAAATTTTTCAACCGTATGCTTTATTGAAGAAAATTTATATACATATATAATTAACATAATAAAAGAAAAAAGATTAAATATATATGTTATTACAATCCATTCTGTCCTAAAGAAAACCCCTTTTAAAGCCAAAACCATTGCTAAAAGGAAAAACGTTTTTATAAAATATTCTGGGTTTAGGTTAAATATTTTTTTACCTATAGTAAATAAAATAGGAGTGAAAAATTTTGTAATTCCCAAACAAAATATAATAATTGTTGCAGAATAACCTATTATATAAATAATTGATAATATACTCATAATTATAAAATATTTAATTCAGGTATTAAGGTCGCAGCTTCTTTCATTTTTTTATCAATGATCTTGGCGTAAATTTCTGTGGTGCGTATTTCTTTGTGCCCCAGTCTTTTAGACACTGTGTAGATGTCTGCTCCATTCTCTAAAAGTAATACAGCATTTGTGTGACGGGCAGAATGAAAAGTTATATGCTTTGTAATTCCAGCAAACATGCACCAACGTAAAAGAATCAAATTCATTTGTGCGCTGTAATGTAGGTTTACAAAAACTCTGTCGTTTTCATCTTTTCTTTCCCCTAATAATTCTCTGGCTTGTTTAGATAGATATAAATATTCAACTCCATTAGTTTTCTTTTGAGAAAAAACTAATCGATGAATGTCTTTTCCGTCTTCATCTTTTCCTTCGTCTCTAATTTCACTCCATATCATTTTATTTATATCAGACCAACGAATTCCACTTAAACAACTGAATATAAAAGCGGATTTTAATACAGGAATTTTACATTCAGTTTTTGATAGCGCTTGTAGCTCATCAATAGATAAATATTCTCTATGAGTTTCACCCATAGGAATACTTTTAACTTTACTTACAATATTCTCATTGAGGTATCCTTCTTCAAAAGCTGCATTTAAACAAGCTTTAAATTTATTGTAATATGTATGTTTTGTATTTTGGGCTAGGGGAGAACCTGATTTAGCAACCGCTTTTGTATGTAGGAATTTTTGAAAATTCTTAACAAAGTCAATATTTACGTCTTCAAAAGTTGTGTTGATAGAACAGAATTTTTCAATGTGTTTTTCAGCAGCTTCCCAGTTATCGTAATTTTTTTCAGATTGATAGCGTTCTTCTTTTTTCAATTTATAAAATTGAAGAAAACTATGTTTACTTTTATTTCCATTCTGAATTTTATATTTACCCTGGTGGTAATCAGCTTGTCTTATTGAAAGTATTTTTTCAGCTAGTTCAAGAGTTTCTTTGTTACTGTCTTTTTCCTTTTTTGATTTAGGGTCAATTATCAAATATTTTTTTAAATATTCAAATTCTCGATTGTGTTTAGATTTTCCATTATTGTCAACAATAGTACCTTTATAATATTCTATAAATAAACTATATTTACCTGTGTTGAGTTTTTTCTTTTTTAAAGTAATTTTCATTAAAGGTGGATTTTATTACACCTCTGTAAAAAATTAAGTTTTGAGGTGGATTCTGGCATCCAGAAATCTCCTATAAAAGTAAAGTAAAAGAAAATAAAATCAAAAGGTTTTATTATAAAATACTGATTTTAAGTATTTTGTTTGACTTTTGTTTCCTTTGTTTGACTTATTTACTTCCCGATACAAAAGTTCCCAAAAATATGCCCTAAGATATCTTTATCAACATCGTACTCACCAGTAATATTACCAAGGTGACGTAAACATTCACGAATATCAATAGAAAACAAATCTGTAGAAATTTCTAAGTCGATACCTTGCTGTACAGAAGTAATAGCATTTAAAGCGTTGTTCAGCGCCTCAAAATGACGAGAATTTGTAACAATCGTTTCATTATTGCTTAGAGCTCCAATATTAACCAAAGAAGTCAATTCATTTTTTAGCTCTTCGATTCCGGTTTTATCTTTTGCAGATAAAAGAATCAAATTTTCAATTTCAGACTGTAAAATAGCCGAATCATGGCACGATAAAGTATCAATTTTATTCGCAATCACTAACAAGCGTTTGTTAGGGAAACGCTCCTTAATCGTTTCAATTTCAGTTAAAAACTCTTCTCTAGCATACGCAAATTTGTTAGAATCGATCAAGAAAATAATTAACTGAGCATTATCTGCCTTCTCGTAAGCTTTTTTAATTCCGATACTTTCTATAACATCCTCAGTTTCTCTAATTCCGGCAGTATCAATAAACCTAAAAGCAACACCATCAATAATTATTTCATCCTCAATAGCATCTCTTGTAGTACCAGCAATATCAGAAACAATTGCCTTTTCTTCATTTAAAAGCGTGTTTAATAAAGTAGATTTCCCAACATTTGGTTCGCCTATAATAGCAACCGGAATTCCATATTTCATGGCATTTCCAAAAGAAAAACTATCAATTAAACGTTTTAAAACAAAGGTAATTTTAGCTACCAATTCTTTAAACTTTGTACGGTCTGCAAACTCAACATCTTCACCAGAAAAATCTAATTCTAATTCAATTAAAGCCGCAAAATCTAATAACTGAACACGTAAATCTTTTAATTCATTGGTAATTCCACCACGCATTTGCTGTATTGCCATTTGATGACTCGCTGCAGAGTTAGAAGCAATAACATCTGCAACCGCTTCCGCTTGCGATAAATCCATTTTACCATTTAAAAAGGCACGCATGGTAAACTCACCATTATCTGCCATTCTACAACCGTTTTGTAAAAACAACTGAATAATTTCTTGCTGAATAAAGCTAGAACCATGGCAAGAAATTTCTACTACATTTTCTCCTGTATAAGAATTCGGATTCTTAAAAACGGACACTAAAACTTCATCTAACAGCATCTCATTCTGTACAATATGCCCTAAATGAATGGTGTGCGATTTCTGATTTATCAGTAATTTACCTTTTCTAACAGATTTAAAAAAGGCATCTACAATAGTAATTGCATTTTCACCAGAAAGTCTAATTACAGAAATTGCGCCAACACCAGCAGGAGTAGCCAAAGCAATAATAGTATCGTTTTTAATCATATTGCAAAAATACATAAAGATTTTACAGAAAAATAAAAAGCCCAACACATTTTGTATTGAACTTTTTAAGTAATTAGGGGAAATATAAAGGTTCTTTTAAGAAACCTCTTTCTCTGTAATTTTATGAATGTCTAAGCTTTGGTTTGGTAGAATTTCTAAAGTTCTCATTGGGAATGGGATACTAATATTCTCTTTATCAAAAGCTTGTTTTATTTTTATAATTGCATTACTTTTTGCTTTTAATCGTTCTAATGCATTTTCAGATTCTATCCAAAATCTACAAAGAAAATTAATAGAACTGTCTCCAAATTCAGTAAAATAAAACTCTACATTTTTCCCTAACTGTTCTTGATTAAAATTAGAAGTAATCACGTTTTTAGTTAAGATTTCTACTTTTTCTAAATCTGCACCATATTCTATACCACACTCTAAAGAAACTCTCATTTTTGTAGTTAAGGAGTAGTTTTTAAAAGGATTTTCTAAAATAGTTTTATTAGGTATAACCACTGTATTATTGTCTGCTTCTCTAATAACAAAGTAATTTAAATTAATATCTATTACTTCTCCAGAATACCCGTTTGTTTCAATCCAATTTCCAATATTTAAGTTTTCTCTAAAAGATAAAACAACTCCAGATATGGTGTTAGACAGCGTGCCTTGTAGCGCTAAACCAATAACAATACCAGATACACCTGCCGCAGAAATAATGGCTTTTAAAGTATCATCAAATTTTAATACGGTCATGGCAATGTATAAACCCAATAAAAAGATAAAGGCAGAAGCTACTCTAGAAACTAAATTTCTAACAGATTCTTGTTTAATTTTTTTGCCCAATGTTTTAGTTATAAAAGTATTTATAGCTCTAGATGCAAAGTAGGCAATAAATATTACCACCAAAGCAATTGCAATATTGGGTATATTTTTTATAAAAATATCTTTCCAGGCGTCTAGTTTATTTGTTATTTTATCCATGTTTTGTTTTAATAATTAGTATAATTTATTTAAAAAAGAGCAAATTACTATTTAACAAAACTAGTATCTAACTCAGCATTTGTTTTTTTAGACCAAGCATTCAACATCCAAGAAGCTTTTTCTAACTCTCTAATATAAGCACCAATTAAATCTATAGTACCTTCGTCTTTACCTTTGGTAGCTCTATCAATAACCTTACTTAACTGCTCTAGTAATATTTTATGGTCGTACATTAACTCTGTAACCATTTCTTCATCGGTTAATAAAGAAGAAGATTCTTTAATTTTAGCAACTTCTAAATAATCAGACAAATTACTAATTGGGTGGTGTTTTAATGTTATAATTCTTTCTGCAACTTCGTCAATTTTAATTTTTGTATCGTTGTACATTTCTTCAAATTTTACATGTAAATCAAAGAAATTTTTACCTAAAATATTCCAATGAAAATTTCTTAATTTTTGGTAATGTAATTGGTAATCTGCCAAAAGCACATTTAATTCTGTTACAATAGGTAGTATTTTGTCTTTGTCTATATTTAAGTAATTCATAATGTTATATGTTTTTAAGTTCATTACAAAACTACAATCATTGCTAAGTTTGTCTTTGCTCAAACACAGTACATCTTAACTCAAATACTTCTTTAACAAAATATTAATAATTAAGTATTTGTAACATAATTAGTTAAACTTCGTCTAATAGACACACACTAAAACTTTAAATATAAAAATGAAAGAAGACAAACAATTATTGGTAATTACCCATTTAAGTCAATTATTAGATTTTGTAACCGGAATAGGCGGCTTTATAGTTCCGTTGGTTTTATGGTTAACAAAAAAGGATGAAATTTTTGGAATGGACGCACATGGAAAAGCAATTCTAAATTTTAGAATTTCTATGTTTATTTACCTTTTGGTTTGTATTCCGTTAATATTTTTATTTGGGTTAGGAGTTTTAGGATTGATTACAATCGGAATCTTCTATCTCATTTTTCCGATTATTAATGCCATAAAAGTAAGTAACAATGAAGCGCCAAAATATCCTTTTAGCATTACATTTATAAAATAGAAAAAGAGAAGTAAGTTAGAATTAAAGAATCGCTCATTTGGGCGGTTCTTTTTTGTTTCCAATAATTAAGTAAAATATACTGTAGCTGTTTTGGGCGTTACCTTACAGGTCAGGCTTTCCACTATATCTTTTTGTGAAAAACAAAAAGGATGTCGTTTCAATCCTTAACGCAGACAAATTATAGACTATAAGAAAAATTGATACTAAATATTTTAATTTATTTTTTTAACATAGTTATTTTTATTTCAGTTGTTTAGGTACGTCTTGTTTAAGTGTTGGTTTAATTTTATTATTGTTGTTTAGAGTGGTGGTATAGATTAATAATTATATTTTTAAAGACAATTTTGTCGATATAAATAACCATTTAATCACAAAATAAGAAGCAAATATCTTACTTAAATTTTTAAAATATAAAGATTAAATGTTTGTTATAACATCTTCGTATTCGTAAAAGAAAAGCTCAAATTTAGGCATGGTTTTCACATAGAATTCAAAACAATCTCTCCATGAATTTTTATTATATACACTAAATTTACCCTCAAACGGAACATAAATTCTATGAATTTTTTTGCCACTTTCTAGTTCGTATTCATCATTATAAATAACTTCTGGTAACTCGTTTTCTAACAATGTTTTTAAAGACAACATTTTATCGTAGTAGAGTAGGTTTACCAACTCATCCGGATTTTCAATATCCAAACAAACCATTGCTTTTTTTCTATCCGCCAAAAATTTAAAAGAGAATCCTTTTATTTTAGTATTATACAACAACCATTTTCTCGGAAAAGATTTTCCAAAACTAGTCCAGAATTCTTTACGTAATTGTGCTGCTTCGTCTTTAGAGAACATTCGTTATTTTTTATTCGGTGTAAATATAACAACCTTTTCTGTACTAAAACCAGTAGAAAACCAGGTTCTATAATATAAAAGATCTGTATTAAAACTAGTAGAAATTAGGTTGGCTACAGCTTCTAATTTGGTGTTGTTAAAATCGGTATTCGTTTTATCAATACTTAAAATAATTCCAAAATTATGATCTTTAATTACGTTATTATCCCATTCATGTAAGGAGCCAATTTTATAAGGTTTGCTTATATGATAGTCGATTCCGTTAAAATTAACTTCCGCGTATTCTGATTCATCCTCTGTACTAAAAGTCATTTGTGGCAATTCTAGTACAAAACTAAATTTTTGACAAAATTCTTTTAAACTAAGATCAACAAAAGCAGAAAAATGTTCAATTTTAGAAATATTTTCAATATCCATAACTTGTTATTTATCCGTGAATTTTTGCGGTATTTCCTCTTTCTTTCATCAATTCGGCTTCAAAAGCTAAAAGAGCATTCCATTTTTTGTCAACAATTTCTTTGTCTTGATATTCACGAGCAAACTTTAAAAAAGTAGTATAATGTCCTGCTTCAGAAATCATTAAGTTATTGTAGAATTTAGACAATTCTTCATCTTCCATATTTTCAGAAAACACTTTAAAACGCTCGCAGCTTCTAGCTTCAATTAAAGCCGCAACTAATAAACGCTGAATTAAAGCATCTGTTCTGTCGCCAGTCTTTTTAAAGAATTTTTGCAAGCGAATAGCGTAATCGTTCTTTTGCTCACGCCCCAATACCATTCCACGTTTTACCATTAATAAATGCACCATTTTAAAGTGTTGCATTTCTTCAATAGCAATATTACTCATCTCTTTTACCAATTCTGTTTCTTCAGAATAATTAATGATAATAGAAACGGCATTAGAAGCCGCTTTTTGCTCTAAAAATGCGTGGTCTGTAAGTATTTGCTGTAAATTATCTTTAGCAATTTCTGCCCAAGAAGTTTCTGTTTCAAATTGTAATCCTAACATACTAATTATATTGTTTTTTGTAAGCCCATACCAAAATAGGCCAATGCTTTAATTTCTTTAACACTCGATAAACGTTCGTTACCAAATATTAAAAGTCCATTTTCGGTAGCAGAAATATGATATTGTTTGTTGCTTTCAAAGAACAAAACTAAATCATCTGTAAAAAATTCTCTAATTTTTTCTTCGTTTTTTCCCGCTAAATAAAATCGATGGCTAAAATCTGGGTGATTATCGATGTCAATATCTTTATAACCAGCAAATTCTAACAGATACTCAAAAAGACCTTCTCTATCTAAAGTAAAATTAGGAACCATTTTTAAAGGATGAATATGCAACATCGTTGTTTTAATAACCTGTTTTGCAATCATTTCTCCTTCTGTAAAATGAACATCAAAAATTGTACAATCTTCATTAGAAAGCACGTTAGAAACCTTGTCTATATTACGCGTTTTAAAATAACCAAAAGTGGGTAATTCCTCCATCTCTAAAGCAGAATTAGCATAGTATTTCCAATGCATTTCCTCACTAATAGTCTGTATAGATTTTTGCCTTTTTGTTAAAACATTTAATTTAGGCGTTATTTGTTTAGGTAATATTTTACGCAATGCAAAGGGGTGTTCACTTCCAGATTTAGAATCATCTAAACCAATAACTTCAAAATGGCCTCCTTTTCTGGTAAAGGATGCAGCGTAATTACTCATGTTTTCCATCACAGAATGATCTACAAAATCACACAGAGAAAAATCGATGATTGCTTCTTCGGTTTCCGGAATTTGATCTAGCTTCGTTTTTAGTTTTGTATAGTTTAAAAAGCTAGAAAAATTCTTTACACTCACATAATACGTATCATCCTCTTTAAACATTAAAACATTGGGTTTTAAAATGTTTTTAACAAATAACAAAATGTTTTTATTGATAATTACGTGAATAATAAAGGTAGCTAAGATACCTACAATAATCCCTGTAATTAAACTTGTTGAAATGGTTGTTAATAAGGTGATTAAGAAAATAATTAATTGTTCAGATCCTATACTAAAAACCTTTTTTATATTGTCTGGAGAAGCTAATTTATAGCCTGTAAAAACTAAAATAGCAGCCAATGCAGGCAACGGAATTTTACGTAATTCAGTGGCAAATAATAAAATAAAAGCGACTAAAAAAGCTGCGTGAAAAAAGTTTGCAGACCTGTTTGTTCCCTTATTATTTACGTTTACAGAGCTTCTAGCAATTACGGCAACTACATTTAAACCTCCTAAAAAACCACTAATTACGGTGGCTATACCTAGCGCACGAATGTCTTTATTTACGTTAGATCTTCTTTTTAAAGGGTCTAATTTATCTACCGCCTTTATGCTTAATAAACTTTCTATACTTGCAATTAATGTAATGGATATAACGGCATTTATAAAGTTAGCTTGATATATTTTACCAAAATCTGGAAAAGCAAAATTAGAGAGCACATCATTTGGTAATGCTATTAATAAACTTTTATCAATAGGGTATGGAGATGCAGAAATCAAGTCAAAATAATAATACATACCTACACTTAAAACCACAATCCACATAGGAGCGGGAATTAATTGAAAATATCGATTTCTTATTTTGCTATAAAAAATCATAATCAGCAAACTAACAATACCAACCAAACCTGCATAAAACATGCTAGAATTGTCTGTCTGTATTAAATTTAGTATTCCTTCCGGAACCTGAATTAAGAGTTCTATAATGCTTCCTTTGGCGTCTAGATTACCAAACATTACATGAATTTGTTTTGCGAAAATTCCAATTCCAATAGCGGCTAACATTCCTTGTATGGCAGAACCCGGAAAGAAATCTCCCAAAGAACCCATTCTAAGAAAACCAAGAATAATCATAATAACTCCGGAAATTACAATTGCAGCCAAAGTGTATAAAAAACCTTGTTGCATATTTCCTTCACCTAAAGTAGTAATAGCCCCCAAAATAACTACAACCAAACCGTTTCCAGGTCCTGTAATAGTAACGTTAGAGCCTCCAATTATAGAAACTACAATACCACCAACTATGGCAGCAATAATTCCAGAAATAGGTGGTGCGCCAGAGGCTAATGCCAATCCTAAACCTAAAGGAAGTGCTATTAATGATACTACAAAACCAGAAAATAAATTTTTAGGGATATCGCCTATAAATGTTTTAAGAGTGTTTTTTTTTGGCATCTATTTAACTATTAAAACATCGGTTGGTAATTGAGATAAAATATACTCAAGATCGTGAGGGAAGATTCTATCGAAAAAACCAAGTTTATTTGGTGCGTTCATAATTAGCAAATCAGCTCTTTTTACTTTGGCATAATGTCCAATAGAATAGCCTCTTTTTCCAAAAATACTTTGTGTTGTTATGGTAATATCATTACAATTTATATCTTTTAAAATGGTTTTTACACGCTGGTCTTCTCTTGTTTTTAACCTTTCTCTTGTAATTGTAGCTTGTCTTAGTGTTTTATCATCACTTACTTTTA
The DNA here is from genome assembly GCF_009796785.1 of Polaribacter sp. L3A8. NCBI lineage: Bacteria > Pseudomonadati > Bacteroidota > Flavobacteriia > Flavobacteriales > Flavobacteriaceae > Polaribacter > Polaribacter sp. L3A8. The sequence goes on along the minus strand of NZ_CP047026.1, from coordinate 877,466 downwards.
CTTGTAGTTCATTCTGACTCACTTCTTCTACAATAGTAATTTTACTACATTCTAAATATTTAGCAACAACAAAAGCTGTTTTAATCGTTTCTTCTGTTCTGTCATCTTTTAACCCATTTACCACAATATGGTTACATGGTACTCTCGCTATTGACGGTTTAATTAACAGTAAAACAGAACAAGGAGCTTTTCTAGTAATTTTTCTAGCAATAGAACCCACATAATATTTTAAGAGGTTTTCTTTCTGTAATGCTCCTAAAATAAGGAAGTCTATGTTTTCTACAGTGCAAGTTTCTAGAATAACATCTACTGGGTTTCCTTCTTTCCAAATCGCTTTAAAGGATTTTTTTAAAGGGTCTGCTGCAGATAATAGCGTTGTTAAGTCTATTTTTTTTTGTTGTGATTTTGTTCCTACATGAACTCCTACCAATTCAGCATTAAACATATTTGCGAGTCTTACAGCTTCAAATATGTTGGCTTTTAAATTTGGGGAAAATGCAATGCCAATTAGAATTTTATGAATATTTTGCAAAAAAGTTGTTTAGAGGTTTACTTATTGGTACAATATAGGGAACTTTATAAGAAAGAAAAAAACTATATTTTTATTTTTAGGATTACTAAACATTCTTAAATTTACATTTAAACGAGATTAAAAAATATGTTAGAATTAGCAGGAATAATTATTTTAGGAATATTAGCACAATGGGTAGCGTGGAAATTTAAAATCCCTGCAATTTTACCGTTAATATTAATAGGTTTATTGGTGGGACCTATTGCTGCAGAATTTTTAAGTGAAGATGGTAGCAAATGGATAGAGCCAATTTGGAATGGAGAAAAAGGGCTGTTCCCAGGAGAGAGCTTGTATTACTTTGTTTCTTTAGCCATCAGTATTATACTTTTTGAAGGTGGATTAACGCTAAAAAGAAATGAAATTAAAAATGTAGGTCCCGTAATTACAAAATTAATTACACTGGGCTCTGCAATTACGTTTTTTGGTGCTGGTATTGTTGCACATTATATTTTTGAATTAGGTTGGGATCTTTCTTTCCTTTTTTCTGGATTAATAATAGTTACCGGACCAACAGTAATCACTCCAATTTTAAGAAACATTCCGCTAAAGAAAGACATTTCTACTGTTTTAAAATGGGAAGGAATTTTAATTGATCCAATTGGTGCTTTGGTTGCTGTATTGGTGTTTGAGTTTATTAGCGTTGGTGGAGATGGTGGTTTTACAAAAACGGCTTTAATGGAGTTTGGTAAAATTTTACTTTTTGGAACCACTTTTGGGTTTACGTTTGCACACGCTTTGGCTTATGCTATTAATAGAAAATTAATTCCGCATTATTTATTAAATGTAGTTTCACTTTCAACAGTTTTATTAGTTTTTGTAGAATCGGAGTTATTTGCACACGAGTCTGGCTTATTAGCAGTAGTTGTTATGGGAATGGTTTTAGGAAATGGTAAATTAAGTAACTTAAAAGAATTGCTTTATTTTAAAGAATCTTTAAGTGTTTTATTAATTTCAATTCTATTTATTTTATTGTCGGCAAACATCAATATAGAAGATTTACTTTTATTGTATACTTGGAAAACGGCAGCGCTTTTTGCTATTGTAGTTTTTGTAATTAGACCTTTAGCAGTTTTTGCAAGTACTAGAAACTCTAAATTAAAACTAAACGAAAAATTATTTATAAGTTGGGTTGGACCTCGTGGAATTGTAGCTGCAGGTATTGCATCTTTATTTGGTAGCAAGTTAATGAAACAAGGAGTAGAAGGAGCAGAGTATATTACACCTTTAGTTTTTATGATTGTTTTAGGAACCGTTTTATTTAATGCAACTACAGCACGTTTGTTTGCTAAAATGGTAGGTGTTTTTCTTAAAAGTTCTGAATCTATTTTATTTGTAGGAGCATCTAGTCCTGCAAGATTAATTGCGCAATATTTAAAAGGTAAAGGGAAACGAGTTATTTTAATTGACTCTAATAAAGATTATATTAAAAAAGCTTTAAAAGAAGATTTAGAGGCTTTTAGAATTGATATTTATAATGAGGTTTTATCTGATAATATAGAATTAAATGATGTTGGTTATTTAATTGCAATGACGGGTAGTGAAGATGTAAATAAATTTGCAGTAAATAGTTTTGCAAAAGATTTTGGAGAACAAGGTGCATATAGATTGGCTACCTCAGAAGAGATCTTAAAAACGGATGTAAGTATAGAGGAACAAAGAGGCTTCTTTACGCCTAAAGATGATTATATTAATCTAAGTGAGGCATTTAGAGACAATCCTAAGATTTATGAAGTAGAAATTAGTACAGAAGAAGAATATGATGAAATGCTTTCTAAATTATTTAAAGAATTAAGATCTGTACTTTTATTTGTGAAAAAAGACGAAAAATTATACTTAATATCAGAATTTGAAAAAGCAAAATTAACTAAAGAAAATTGTACGTTAATCTATTTAGGAAAAAACGTGAAGACTATTTAATTAAAACTTGTCTAATACATTTTAAATTAAAAGATGTATTAGACAAGTTTTAATTGATATGTGTTTCTATGATTGTTATAATAAAAATCCTTTAAAATTATTCTCGGTTAAAATAATTAGCTTCTATCTCTTTGGCTTCTTTAATTATTTCTGAAGGATATTTATACAAATCTAGAATTTTAATAGCATTTCTAGTCTTTAGTTTCCCTTGTTTTATCTTGTGATCAAAAAATAGATTATTTTCTTCAATTTCTTCACTAAAGTGATATAAATCGTAATTATCTTCTACTAATAATTCTGTCAATTCTATATCGTGTGTAGAAACTAAAACGGTATGATTTTTCTTATTTAAATAGGATAAAATAGCTTTTCCACCAGAAACTCTTTCGATAGTATTAGTAGTTCCTTTAAAAATTTCATCCAATACAAACAAACAAGGGGTTGTAGCTTTAGAAGCTTCTATTAATTCCTTTATAGTAAGCACTTCTTGTAAATAATAACTTGTGTTTTCTAATAAGTCATCTGTAATTCTAATAGAGGAATGTATTTTGTAAAAAGGAGCAGTATAAGATTGTGCAAAACATAAATTTAATGTTTGCGCTAAAATACTATTAATAGCAACTGTTCTTATAAAAGTGGTTTTACCAGACATATTAGAACCTGTTAAAAGCATACTTTTATTTAAAAGATGCGTATCATTTGTAATACAATTATCAATTAAAGGATGGTAAATTCCATTTACTTTTAATTCATTAATATCATTAAAAGTAGGTATACAAATTTTTAAGTTTCCAGACTTTAAAGAAGCGGTAGAAATAGCTGCGTCAATTTTCCCTATAAAAAGAAATAGGTCTTCTATACTTTTTCGTTTTTTAGTGATAGCGTCCAAAAAACTATAAAAAACCAAATACTCTACATTAAACAGTATCTTAATACTTTCTGCAAAAAAAAAACAGAAAAAGAATAAAATTTCATCACTTATATTTTTTTCAAAAGCGATAAATTCTGTTTTAAATTTAATAGATTTCATATCATCTATAAAAGAGAGGTTTTTAAAATGAGTAACTATTTCAGGGTTTTTAGCTAATTTTTGACTTATTTTTAAGGTTCTAGATAGTTGGTTTACACCATTTAAATAATAGGCAACACTGTGTTTATTTTTATAATGAAAAAATAGATTTGCAGAAAAAACAGGCATTAATAAAAGGCTAAATATTGGATAAAAAAATAAAAGTATAATCGAAGAAATTGCAGTAATTGTTAAGCCTCTAACAATCCATAAATACTTTGTTTTTTTTTATTGTTTATCGTTGATTAATTCTTCTAAATAATAAGAATTTGTGTTGTTTAATTTAGAAAGTTCTAATTGGCAAGAAACACTTAAATCTTTGTTTTTCTGAAATAAAGTGGTTAATTCATCAAATTTTTTTAATTCTTTAATAGAACCAATTGTTCTTAATTTAAAGTATAAATATTGTTGTCCTATTTTAGAAGAAGTTCTGTCAATAAACTTAAAAATGTCATCAATATCAAAGTCAATTTTACTTTTTTCTGATAAAATGTGATATGCTTTTTCTTTGTGTTTATTGTTATTAAAATACTTAGATATTACAAAGAAATTATAATATTCTTTCTTTTTTGGAGTTCCCAAATTTTTATAAAGTGAAGCTTTAAATTTTGCTAAGCGTTTCTTTTTACGGAAGTTGCTAATCAAAATTGCAAAATGGCAATAAAAGAAATTGCTAAAAAATAATTCATAATTATCTAATGTAATTATAAGTAGAAATAGTAAGTGAAGAGTTACATATCTAATTCAAAAGTTTGGCGTAATTTATCTAAAAGAGGATTTATTTCTCTCATTTTATTATACTTTTCTTGTGGAGTATAAGCAAACTTTTTTTCTATGGTTTCATTTAGAGTAACGGTAAGACTAATACCATAATTATTAAGTCCTGCTCTTAAGAAATTTACTAATTTAGACCTACCTTTTTTAAATTGATCTTCCATTAATTTGTTAGGTACCATAAAAGAAATTTTAAAGTTCTCACCTAATTTTGGCACATCTGTACCAACAATAGAAGCCATACTTCGTTCCCCTTTATTAATCAATAAGGCAATATATTCTTTCCAAAGATTTTGTAACTTTTCTTGGGTAAATGGATCTTTCGGGTGATTGTCAAAATTTTCTTCTTCAACAACTTTTTTCTCTACCTTTTTTTCATGAATACTCTTTAAGGATAAAGAAGAAACACGTCTTCCAGACGATTTTAAAATAGGTTTTGCTAATCTAGGTTTAGGCGTTTCAACTTTAGGTGGTTGCACAACTTCAGCTTTTTTCTGAATCGGTTTTGCAATTTCTTTTACAGCTGGTGAAAGCGCCTGAAAAAATGTAGCGGGAATTATGTAGTTAGCTGATTTTTTTTTTTCTCCATCAAAAGTGATAGAGGCAATTTGCATAATGGTTAATTCTACCAGCAGTCGCTGATTTTTACTAGCTCTATAGTTTAAATCGCATTGATTTGCTTTTTCTATAGATTGCATTAAAAACGGAATACTTGCCTTTGTGGCTTGCTCTAAATATTTCTTTTTAGCGGCATCACCAACTTCTAACAACAGTAAAGTAGCTTTGTCTTTGGCTACTAGTAAATCTCTAAAATGACTTGCCAATCCGTTTATAAAGTGATGCCCTTCAAAACCTTTACTTAATACTACATTAAAAGCATTTAGTACTTGTGGTATTTTGTTTGTTAGCATTAAATCTGTCATATTAAAATACGTTTCGTAGTCTAATACATTCAGGTTTTCGGTAACGGCTTCTCTTGTTAAATTACTTCCAGAGAAACTAATAACTCTATCAAAAATAGACAAAGCATCACGCATAGCTCCATCCGCCTTTTGGGCGATAATATGCAAAGCATCATCTTCTGCTGTAATATTTTCTTTTTCGCAAATTACTTTTAGATAATTTTTAGCATCTAAAACACCAATTCGTTTGAAATCGAAAATTTGACAACGAGATAAAATTGTCGGAATAATTTTATGTTTTTCTGTAGTTGCTAAAATAAAAATAGCATGTGCAGGTGGTTCTTCTAACGTTTTTAAGAAAGCATTAAAAGCTGCCTGAGATAGCATGTGTACCTCATCTATAATATATACTTTGTACTTACCTGTTTGTGGCGGAATACGAACTTGCTCTGTTAAACTTCTAATATCATCAACAGAATTGTTAGAAGCAGCATCTAATTCAAAAATATTAAAAGCAAAATCTTCATCAGCAGAAATTTCGGCATCTTGTTGATTGATGTTTTTAGCCAATATTCTAGCACAAGAAGTTTTACCAACTCCACGCGGGCCTGTAAATAACAAGGCTTGTGCTAAGTGATTATTTTTTATAGCCTTTTCTAACGTGTTTGTAATGGCTTGTTGCCCAACAACATCCGCAAAGTTTTGAGGACGGTATTTACGCGCAGAAACTATAAAATGCTCCATGTATAATAGATTGTATAATATTAATATTTGTGTGAGCCCAGTCTAATACTAAAATAAACCTGTAGACTATGCTCAAAAAGACAAGGTTTATGAAACAATAAATAAAGGAACAAAAATAGGTATCTACTTCTTTTTTTACAAGTAGGTTTCTTAATTAAATGCTAAAGTTGTAAACATCTTGTAAATAGATGAATTTTGTTACGACTATAAAAGTAGTTATTATTATATTAAATTAAAGTTCGGAAAATTGTACTTAAAGTAGGCCCACTATTTTCTGTACAATTTTCTTTTAACCCTTATAATTATTATAAAATGAATATTTTAAAGTCAATTACTTTTGTTAGTTTCTCTCTATTATTAATTTCTTGTTTTGGTTTTACTAATAAAAAGGAAACCCAACTTAAAGTCACTTATATTGCTAAAGAAAACACCAAAGTAGCTTATTTTGCTAGTGGTTGTTTTTGGTGTGTAGAAGCTATTTTTGAAAGTGTAAATGGAGTAGAAGAAGCAGTTTCTGGTTATGCAGGCGGCAACACATTAAACCCAACTTATAAAAGTATTGGAACCGGAAAAACGGGGCACGCAGAAACTGTTGCGGTGTATTATAACCCCAATAAAGTTTCTTTTCAAACTTTGGTAACCGTGTTTTTTGGTTCTCAAGATCCAACTACAAAAAACGGACAACATCCAGATTACGGTTCGCAGTACAGGTCTATCGCTTTTTATACAACCGATGCTGAAAAGCAAATTATAGAAAATACTATTACCCAGTTAAATAAAGATGTCTATAACGGTAAAATAGCAACGGAAGTTACCAAATTTAAAAAGTTTTATAAAGCAGAAGAATACCATCAAGATTTTGAACGTAGAAACCCTAACCAAGGATATGTAAAAGCAGTTTCTGTACCTAGATTAAATAAATTTAAAAAGAAATTTCCTCAACTTTTAAAAAGTGATGTGCATTAAGTATTGGTTAATTTGATTCTTTTAAATTAAAAAATAATGTACAATTATAGTTTAATAAAAAAAGGTTTGTAACTCTGTTGTTACAAACCTTTTTTTGTAAAGAAATTATTTTTATTTATTAATAGAATCTCTATAAATTAAATTTCCTTGAATACTCCATGCAAAATCCAACACAACGGTGTTTTTATAATAGGGAGCATCTAAAGCGGTGTATTGGTCTGTAATATAATATTGAAAAGCATCTTTTATTTGAGCTACATTATACAACCTTGCTTGCCCATGACAGCTCATGCAATTTGTTTCTATACCTACTTTGTTTAATTTACCACCCACATATATTTTTTCTGATTTTCTAAAGGCACCAATTTTCTGATAACCTTCGCTATAATATTTTTTAATACTATCGTTACCGCCAGAATTACTTTGATTTTTATGATTAGGTTTAGGAGCAACATCAAATGTAGCTGCATTAAAACCTGCTTCTAAATAAGGGTTAAAAGCATAAATAGATTCTTTTATAGGTTCATTAATGGTAATTGCATTTGTACCGCCAGTGTAAGGTTGTGCAGGACTAATCATATTATAAGCTACCGACATTGCATAATGTTTTGCTGCAATATCTAAACGAGCAGGTTGCTTATTTGCAATAATTGAAGAACTCGGACTTTGTGGCGCGGTAGGATTTTCTGACCACCAAAACGTTTGCCATGTCCATCTTCTATTTTCTCTTGTATTTACGTGCATGCCAACCAATACAGCATATTGTCCTGCCTTAGGTGTTCCTCCAGTAACAAAATTGGTTCCTTTTAACTCTTCTGCTTGTTCTTTATTTAATTTAAAGTGAATAAATTCGTTAATAGAAAATACTTTATTTGCAGCATCTGTTGTTCCGGTAGTGGTAATGGTTATGTCATTTTTCCAAGATTCAGGACCAAATCCGTGAGCGATTACAGAATCCATTGGTATTTGATTATGGTACCCAGGCCATGTAGGAAGCCTATATTTTCCGGGTGCAATTTTTACAGTTACTGTATCTGTTAATACCTGAAAAACAGGTTTTATCAACACTGTTGATGCAGGAAAAGCAGGAATATTTGCTATTTTACCAGGCTTTATCATACTTTTTAAAACTTCGAAATAATACAATTGGTTGTTGTAAATATGTGCTGCAGAAATAGGATTGCATTTAACAAAACCAATAATATCGACACTTTTTACTTGGTCTCCATGTATGTTTTGATGCGGAATTACTAAATGACCTGTGTGAGACCTGTTTATATCTTCTAATTTAAAGCTACTATTCTTTTGTTGAGCTTTTAAAGCTGTTTTAATATCTCCTGGAGTGTACCAAGTTTCAAACCTTCTTAATTTCTGACCATTATTATCTTGATTTGTAAAAGCTGTTAATGCATCCCAAATATCCCAACCATGTGTAATAATGTTGGTGTTAGTTTCTAGGTTTTTAACTACTGTACTTTTTTTTATCCAATTATTAATAGTTGTAGAATCTGTAGGGAATTTTTGACCAGAAACCAATGTGGTTGGCATTGGTACCGCTGTAATTGGTGTGTAGGTTAGAATCTTTTTTTCTTCCTTAGTTTTAGGAGGATTACATCCAAGTAACATAAATGCTAGACTTGCATACATAAAATAGTTTTTCATAAGTTGAGGGGTTAAAGTTTGGGTTAAATTTGATCTCTTTTTATACTTTATAAGAATTATGTAAACTTAGTTTCTTTTTAATATGCTAATCAACACGTAGAAACACTCGTTTTTTATTTGTAAAATTAAAGGTCATAAAAAAAGCCTCACAAAAATGTGAGGCTTATAAAAAAAAATATTTTGATTAAAACTTATTCTTCAGTTTCAGTTGGCATTACGATACCTAAGTTGTTTAATACTAGTTTTGTAATGTCAAAATTGTTGTCTATGTATGCAAAATCGTTACCAGAAACGGTTAAAATTTGTGTGTATTTACCTGCTTTAGAAACGGTAGTGATAGCTTCACTTAATTTTTTATACAAAGGACGCATTAATTCGTCTTGCTTTAATTGCATTAACTTGTTTCCGTTTTGTTGATATTTTTTAATATCAGCTTCTAATTCTGCTAATTCTTTATATGCTCCTTGTTTAGCGAGTTCACCAAGTGTTTTTTCATTCTTTTTAAAAGCATCTACTTTGGTTTGATAGGTTTTTACTTTAATATTAAAGGAAGAATCTAATTTTGCACCGTAATTTTGAGATCTTTCTAAAACAATTTTTGTTTCTGGCATTAGGCTTAAAATATATTCGCTATCTACTGTACCTACTTTAGATTGTGCAATAGAAATGGTGCTTAACAAAGCAATAGCAATAAATATAATTTTTGATTTCATGTTTTTGATTTTTTGTGCAACAAAGATATAAAAGTGAGTGAATTACAAAAGTTTTTATAGTTTTGATATGTTAATTTTATCAGAAATTTCAGTAATAATGGTGTTTATATCGGTTTGATAATCGAACCACAAGGTGTTTTTATCCCTCTTAAACCAAGTGCCTTGTCGTTTTGCAAACCTTCGGGTGTTTTTTTTAATTTCTGAAATGGCAAATTCTTTGGTAAAATCACCGTCAAAATAAGAGAACAATTCTCTATAACCTACCGTTTGTAGAGCATTTAAATTTTTATGAGGGTATAATGTTTTTGCTTCTTCTAGCAAGCCATTTTTTATCATGATGTCTACACGCATATTTATTCTATCGTAAATAATTTGTCGATCTGCGTCTAATCCTATTTTAATAGAAGTAAAATTTCTAGGTGCTTTGGGTTTGTTCTTAAAAGTAGAATAGGGAATACCAGAACCTATACAAACCTCTAAAGCTCTCATTACTCTTTTTGGGTTTTGTAACTCTATTATGTTATAAGTCTCTAAGTCTAATTCTTTTAATTGTTCTTGTAGTACTTCTACACCTTCTTTTTCTAATTGTAGATTTAACGTTTCTCTAATTTTCGGATCTACTTCGGGGAAATAATCCAATCCTTTTAAAACTGCATCTACATATAAACCAGAACCACCAACCATTATTTGTACTGGGTTTTCTTTAAAAAGTTCGTCTAGTTTAGCAAGTGTATCCCTTTCAAAAGAACCTACATTATAATCTTCAAAAACACTTCTATTTTGTATAAAGTGATGTTTTGCTGCTGCCAATTCATCTGCATCTGGCACTGCGGTACCAATTGTCATTTCTTTGTAAAACTGTCTAGAATCACAAGAAATAATATCACTCTTAAAATGATTTGCTAATTGAATACTTAACGCTGTTTTACCAATTGCGGTTGGCCCTACAATGGTAATTAAAAAATTATTAGAAGTCATTTAGTTTAATTTACTACCACAATTGTAACAGAATTCTGCGCCATCTTTATGGTTTTCTTTCCCACAGTTTGGGCAAGCTTGTGTGTTTGTATGTATTTTATTATCGGTATTTTTAGTCATTTCCGAGCTTACAATTCCTGTAGGAATGGCAATAATACCATATCCTAAAATCATAATAATGCTAGCAATTAATTGCCCTAATGGTGTTTGTGGCGCAATGTCTCCAAAACCAACTGTGGTTAAGGTAACAATTGCCCAATAGACACTTCTAGGAATACTAGTAAAACCATTTACGGCTCCTTCTACCATATACATAATGGTTCCTAAAATGATACATAATATCACTACAAAAAATAAGAAAACTGCTATTTTTGCTTTACTTGCTTTTAAAGCTATTAACAGTTTATTAGATGCACCAACATATCTTGCTAATTTTAAAATTCTAAAAACTCTAAGTAAGCGTAATGCTCTTAGTGCAGCAAAATGATGAGAACCAACAATTACAAGCGATAAGTATTTTGGTATGGTAGATAGAAAATCGATAATACCGTAGAAACTAAAAATATATTTAAAAGGTTTGTTTATGGCAACAACCCTTAATATATATTCTATAGAAAACAGAATGGTAATAATCCATTCAGAAATATTTAAATAGGTATGATATTTAGCATCAAAACTTTCGATACTTTCTAGCATCACCAATAAAATACTAGCAATGATGGCAATTAATAATATTACATCAAAAAATTTACCTTCTTTAGTGTCTGCTTCATAAATAATTTCATGGAGTCTGTGTTTCCAAGAAGGTTTCTTATCGTTTGTATTCAATTTTTATATAAATTTCTTTTTACAATACTACAAATATTTACTGATATAACATTTTATTTCTACTGTTTTTCTCTTTGTTTACAAGGGGTTTTAAAAATAATTAAAAAAAAACAAACTTTTTTAAAACCAAAACAACTTTCTCCTCGTAAGTATCTGTGAGATTCAATTAAATATTAACTTAAAAACTCACACAATGAAAAAAAGTAAAATTTTAGTAGCAACCGTTTTCGCAGCGGTTATCGGTTTAGTTACAGTTGCAGCAGATCATATAGACGCTCCTGCATCTAAAGGTACAACAGCAGACATTACAGACTTCTATGCGTTTCAAGGAGAAGACACAAACAATTTAGTATTTGTTGCTAACGTGCAAGGGTTATTAAGCCCTACTGCATCTGCAACGGCATCTTTTGCAGAAAATGTTATGGTAGAATTTAATATTGATACCAATAATGATATGGTAGAAGATTTAGTAATTCAGGCAATTCCAAGAGATGGTAAAATGTATTTTTTCGGACCTTTTTCTCCATCAACAACAGGATTAAATAGTACTGTTAATGAAATGGCAACAAAATCTGAAGTTGAAATTTCTAAGTATGGTGCTTCTGCAATTGTTGCAAATACAAACGGAATGAAACTTTTTGCAGGACCAAGAGATGATCCTTTCTTTATGGATTTTGCACAATACGGAGCTATTGTTGGTGGTATGGCTACAAGCTTTAACAATCCAGGAGCAGATACTTTTGCAGGATCTAATGTGCTTTCTATTGTAGTAGAAGTACCTAAATCTTCTATTGGTGGTTCTGGTAAAATTAATACTTGGGTAACATCTAACGCAAAACAATAATTATAATCAACTTTAAAAAATAATATCATGAAAATTTATAAAATAAAATATTTAGCAGTAGCAGTATTATCTCTTTTTGTAATGAGCTGTACTAATAACGATGATGACAATACTATGGTAGAAGCAGGTGCAGATTTTTCTGGTACGTACGCTCAAAAAGATCAAATGGGTAGACCAGCAATAAATACTGTTTTTGTTTCTGCTGATAGTAAAGATGCTTTTAACGTTACTATTCCTTCTAATCAAGGAGCTATGTTTCAATCTATGTTTGAGGCTAATTTAAAAGGTTTAAGCCCTGCTTTTGCAAACGATGGAGATAAAAATGCATTAGGACAAGATGCAGCAGCATTTACAGGTTTTTTAGCCGCAGATGTTTTAAATGTTTCTTTAGATGGTACCACTACATTTTACGATGGTAATGCAGCAAATACACTTTCTGGTAGAGCATTAGCAGATGATGTAATTACAGTTGAATTATTATTGATTTTTGGAGGTGAAGATTTTACTGAAAACCCAGATTTTTCTAATGATCATGTAGATGGAAACGATAAAGAATTTTTAATATCTTTTCCATACTTAGCTTCTCCTTGGTAGAATGCTTTGTTAACTGGCGCAAATCGGGGGACTAGCGCCAGTTTTTTTTTATCAAACTAACTAAAAAATATAAATTATGAAATCTATCCAACTAATTTTATTATTTGTAACTTTTTCAATAGCAACTAGTTGCACTACAGAACCAAACAAGCAAATAACAAACGTAAATGACTATAATAGTTATTTAACAACTACTAAAAATATAGCTTTAGAGAACTCAACATCAGAATATAATTTCTGGAAAACAAAGCTAGATAAAACACCAAACCAATTTCCTTATAATGCAAAATTAGCTGCAGCAAATACCACCATGTTTAAAATTACGGGTAATATTGATGCACTAAAAAAAGCAGAACAAAACTTATTAATTGCCAATGAAAAAACAAATTATAATAGCGCTGGTTATTTAAGAAGTTTGGCAAGAAACTATATTTCTCAACATCGTTTTAAAGAAGCTTTGGCTTTGGTAACAAAAGCGGAATCTATTGGTGAGAATTTACAACAATCACATTATATGTTAATTGATGTGTATTTAGAATTAGGAAACTTACCTAAAGTAGAAGAATACTTATCTAAAGTGAAAAATTTTAAAGATTTCGATTATTTAATTAGAGTCTCTAAATACAATGATCACATAGGTAATTTAGACAATGCAATTAAATATTTAGAAGCAGCATTAGTTATTGCAAAATCTTCTAACAATACGTATTTAACGCAATGGAATTATACAAATTTAGCAGATTATTATGGTCATGCAGGTAGAATTAAAGATTCTTATAATACGTATTTAAGTGCCTTAGCATTAGATAAAAATGATAGTTATGCTAAAAAAGGAATTGCTTGGATTGTTTTTTCTCACGAAAGAAATCCTGCAGAAGCATTGCGCATTTTAGAAACAGTTACAAAAGAAAACGCAGCGCCAGATTATCATTTATTAAAAGCAGAAATTGCAGAGTACATGGGAGATGTTGTCGAAAAAGAAAATCAAATTAAAAAATATGTAGCAAAAGTAGCGAATAAAAAATACGGTGTAATGTATCATAAATACGACGTTTTATTATTTGCAGATGATGTTACAAAAACAGAAAAAGCAATAACACTTGCAGAACAAGAGGTTAAAGGACGCGCTACTGCACAATCTTACGATTTATTAGCTTGGTCTCACTTTAAAAACGGAAATGTAAAAAAAGCGCTAGAAATCTCTAGAAACCATGTAATTGGTAAAACTTTTGAACCAGAAGCTTTATTACATACGGCTTATATTTTAAAAGGAAATGGAGAAGTTGAGGAAGCTAGATTGTTAAAAACTGAATTATTAGGTGCCATATATGAGTTAGGTCCTTTAACAGAAAAAGAGATAAAAAATATTTAAATTCGCAAAAAAATTATGAATATGAAACAAAAATTAATATTTCTTTTTGCGATGATACTTTGTTTACAGTCTTTTGCACAACAATTAAAAGGACGTGTTGTAGATGATTTTAAACAACCTGTAGAGAATGTGTATATCTACAATTCTGTAAAAAATACGCATACACACACAACTGAAAATGGTAGCTTTATTTTAGAAAACACAGTAGCTAACGATGTTTTAGAAGTTGGTCTTTTAGGTTTTGAAAAAAGAGAAATTATTATAACTAAAACCGATATAGAAAACGGAATTACAATAGCGTTGGTTTCTAAAATATTTCAGTTAGATGAGTTGGTTTTACGTAAAGAAATGAATGCTTTAGAAACTATTACAAAAGTAGATTTAGAGTTAAATCCGGTAAATTCTTCGCAAGAAATTTTAAGAAAAGTTCCAGGTTTAATTATTGGTCAACATGCAGGTGGAGGGAAAGCAGAACAAATATTTTTAAGAGGTTTTGATATAGATCATGGTACAGATATTGCGCTTTCTGTAGACGGAATGCCAATTAATATGGTTTCTCATGCACACGGACAAGGATATAGCGATTTGCATTTTGTAATTCCAGAAACGATTCAGAAAATTAATTTTGGTAAAGGACCTTATTATGCAAATACGGGCGATTTTAATACTGCTGGTTATGTAGATTTTTCTACCAAAAAGGCGATAAATAACAATACGGTTTCAGTAGGTTTTGGAGATTTTAACTCGCTAAGAACTTTAGGGATGTTTAATTTGTTAGATAATAAAAAAGATCAAAACGCGTATGTTGCTGTAGAATATATAGAAACAGATGGCGCTTTTGAGTCTCCACAAAACTTTAATAGAGTTAATATTTTTGGTAAATACAACGCTTTTATAAATGATACCGACAGAATTTCTTTAACAGCATCACATTTTACAAGTAGTTGGGATGCCTCTGGGCAAGTACCAGAAAGAGAAATAGCAAACGGAAATATTAACAGATTTGGCGCTATAGATGATACTGAAGGAGGTTTTACTTCTAGAACAAATTTTAACGTGGAGTTAAATAAAACCTTAGATGATGATTCTTTATTAAAAGCAAATGCATTTTACTCTCATTATAATTTTGAGTTGTACTCTAACTTTACTTTCTTTTTAGAGGATGCTGTAAATGGCGATCAAATTAAACAATTTGAAGATAGAGATATTTTTGGAATGAATGTACAGTTATCTAATATTGTAAATTACGGAAACGTAGAAGCTACGTATACAAAAGGAGCAGGGTTACGTTACGATTTAATAAATGATATTGAATTATCTCATACAAAAAATAGGTCAGAGACATTAAATCAGATTCAATTAGGTGATGTAAAACAAACCAATATGTTTGCCTTTTTTAATGCTGATTTTGAAGTTGGTAAATTTAAAATATCACCTTCAGTACGTTTAGATTATTTTAAGTTTTTATATAATGATCGATTAAATCCAACTTATAAAACGCTGTCAAAATCGGAAGCAATTGTAAACCCTAAATTGAACTTTTTATTTACACAGAATGATAATTTACAATGGTATTTAAAATCTGGAATTGGGTTTCATTCTAACGATGCAAGAGTAATTTTACAACAAGAAACAGATAAAATTTTACCAAGAGCTTATGGTGCAGATTTTGGTAATATCTGGAAACCTACTAAAAATTTAGTATTAAACACGGCGGTTTGGTATTTGTTATCTGAAGAAGAATTGGTTTATGTTGGTGATGCTGGTGTAATAGAACCTTCTGGTAAATCAGAAAGATTTGGTTTCGATTTTGGATTAAGATATCAATTTACAGATTGGTTGTATTTAGATACAGATTTAACGGCTACAAAATCAAGAAGTTTAGAAAATATTTCTGGGGAAGATTACATTCCTTTATCGCCAGATTTTACAATGTCTGGAGGATTATCATTCTCTAATCTGGGTAACTTTTCTGGAGGCTTACGCTACCGTTTTATAGATGATAGACCTGCAAATGAAGATAATTCTATTGTTGCAGATGGTTATTTTGTAAGTGATTTTAACATCAACTATAAAATGAACGACATTACTTTTGGTGTAGCTTTAGAAAATATTTTTGATGTAGCATGGAATGAAACTCAGTTTGCAACAGAAAGTAGATTACAAAACGAAACGGAATCTGTAGAAGAAATTCACTTTACACCAGGAACTCCGTTTTTTGCAAAAGCAACAATTACATATACGTTTTAAGTAAATAATATTAGTTAGTTTTAGTTGGATAAAATGTCTATTGCAGCAATGTGGTAGACATTTTTATTGATTGATAATTTTACTATTTTAAGTCAATTTATTTTAATGTCTTTTCAAAACAAACACTGTTTTTAGCTTTTGCATATTCTCCGAAATTAGAAATTTCATTATATTTATTCTTTTCATAAAAAGCAATTGCGTAAGGTTTTTCTTTAAGAGTTTCTAAAATACATTTTTCATAATTTAATTCACTACTCCAGTTTTCTAATTCATTTAATATTATTGATGCAATTCCTTGTCCTCGATAATTTGGTTTTATGTACATTCGTTTAATCTCTATTTCTTTTATAGAGAATTCTTTAATTCCTCCACAACCAATAGGTTCATCTTCTTTATTATAAGCAACAATAGTGTGTTTTATTTTGTCGATATTATTTAATTCTCCATAAAAAGATTCTTCTTCTTTGTAATATACACCCAAATCAATATCTAATTCTTTTACCAATTTTATAAAATCTAGATTATCTGAATTTGTTCTTTTAATGGTAGTCATTTTTTGTTTTACTATTTTAGTTTCTTAACGAGGTTTTACTTTGTAATTTGGATAAAAAACTGATTTATAATCTCTTTTATACTTAGGTTGTTTATAAAAAATAATTTTCTAAATTACCATAACTCCACTAACACCGTTACTTTTTTTGGTAATTTGAATCTGAGTAGGTATACGCTCTTTTAAATTTTCTACGTGAGATATTATTCCTATTATTTTGCCTTGCGATTGTAGCGTTTCTAGGGTAGAAATTACGGTTTCTAGCGTATTGCTATCTAAAGTACCAAAACCTTCATCAATAAAAAGAGAATCTATTTTTACATTTTTACTCGCTAAATCAGATAAACCTAAAGCCAAAGCCAAACTAATTATAAACTTTTCGCCACCACTAGAAGTATCTACCAATCTTGCTTGATCTGTTTGATAATGGTCTATTAAATTAAAATTAAGCTCTTCTTTCGGTTTGTAGTTATCTTCCATTTTTAAAGAATACCGCTTATTTAATTTGTACAAATGTACATTGGCTAGGTCTAACAGATGTTTTAAAGTTAAGCGTTGTACGTACACATTAAATGCGTCTTTAGAATTACCGATGATGACAAAGAGTTCTTTCCAAACTTTACAAATTTCTGCTTGCGCATCAATTTTTTTATAGGTCTCTTGGTTTCGATTTCTAATTTCTTGATCCTTTCTTAAAGCTTCAGTAATTTTACCTTTTTCTGTTAAGAAGTTATCTTTTTTACTTTTAAATTCTTTTAAAGTTTCTTTACTTTCTGTTTCGGTGATTTCAAAATTTCTAGATTTATTTAGGGTTTCTATTGCTTTTATATTTACCTCTTTTAAGGTTTTAATTTGTAGTTCATTCTCTTTTATGCGCTCTTTGTTTTTAGTGTATTTTTGTTTGTCTTCAACCGAAAGTAAAGCACTTTCTATATTTTCTTTAGAGGTAAAATCACTGTTTTTTAATTCTGACTCTAGTGTTATTTTTAAGGTTGTTAATTTATCTTTTAATCTTTTTTGCTCTGTATTATTTTCAACTTTTAAAGTATCTTGTTTATTTTTAGCATCTATTAATTTTTGCAATGCAGTAGCACTCAATTTTGCCTTTTCAACCAGTTTATTTTTTACAAGTTGCAAACTATTTCTTTTATTTTCTACAGAAATATCAATAGGTAAAATGGCAATTCGTTCGGTTTTTAATTGCGCTAATTTTTGTGTGGTATCACTTATCGATTTAAGATATTCAGTTTGTGTTTTTAAATAAGTTTCTAATTGTTTTGTATGGTTTTCTAACTTGTTGTCAATTACTTTGGTAGCTGCTTTTAAAGCCTCTAAATTCTTTTCAGTTTTCAGAAACTGAGAAATTTGTATTTCAATTTCTTTAATAAATATGTTTGTATGTTCTGGTGATGGTAGCTGATACTTAAATTTAGAAAGTTTGGTTTTAAGACCCGTTTCTAAATCTGCACAAATTTTAGATAAACTATCGATAGATTTTTGAACCTGTTCAATATCAATTTTTGCATTTTTATTTTTTTCTTCAAGTGTTGCAACCGTGGTTTTTAAAGTAGAAACTGCTTGGTTTTGTATTTCAATTTCTTTTGATAACCTATTTTTGTCAAGTTGTAATTGTTGTGCAATTTTAATGTTTTCATTTAAAACTTTAAGTTGTTCCATTAATAAATGTATCTCAAGATCAATTTGAGTACTATTGCTTAAATTACATGTAAGATTTAATTGTTTTGCATTCGTTTCAATCGTTTTTAACTCATTTATAATGGTGTTAATTTGCTGCGATAAACTATCTATTTTAGTGTTTAATTGAACTTTATGTTTATCTAAAGTGGTTTTAGAATCAATTAATTTATGTAATTTTTCCTTTCTGTTGGTAAGTTCTAATTCAGATTTAGAAATATTAATTTCAACTAAATGTTCCGTAAACGGATGTTCTTTAGAACCACATAAACCACAAGGTTCTCCGTTAATTAAATGCTGACGGTCATTTTCATATTTAGCAACACTTTTTTCTAACTCTAAAATTTTAGAGGCATCTAACACCGATTTTTCTTGAATTTCTAGTTCTTTTTTTGAGGCTTCTATTTGTTTTTGAAGGTTTTCTAAATCCGTAGAAAAAGATTTTTTACTTGTTTCTAAAGTTGTTTTTGTTATTGTTGATTTTTGATGTTGTTCTGCCAGTGTTTTAAATTGTTTCCAATTTGTTTCTAAGGAAAGAAGGTTGTCTTTTTTGGTGATTAAATCACTTATGTTATTTTTATTTAGTGCTGCATTAACAACGGTAATTTCTTTCTCTATCTTTTTAAATGCAGTTATTTTTTGCAGAAGTATTTCATTATTGGTTTTTAAACTTTCGGTAGTTTTTATGATGCCTTCTTTTTTCTGATTAATTGATAAAGCACTAGTATTTAATGTTTCTTTACGTGCTTTTAAAGTGGTTAAACCGCTTGTCCAATCAGATATTTCTAAAGCTACTTCCTTTAAATAAATGTTTGTAGAAATATAAGTTTCATCAATTTTAATAGTTGCTTCTGTAACCGTTAATTCTTGCTTTAATTTTTGTTGATCAACTTTTAAAACATCAATTTGTTGCGTTAATTCGGTTAATTTTTCTTTTGATTTTTGGTTGGCTGCAGCTTCATTTTTTAACTCACTATCTAACTTTGTAATTGCATCAAATTTTGGCAACCAAGCAGAAAACTCTTTCTCAGAAACGTCTATTTCTAGCGCTTCTTTTTTCGAGATAAGCTCTAAACTTTCAATTTGTGGTTTTAGAACAACGATTTCTTTTTCAATTGTTTTTAATTGATTTTCTTTAGCGATAACTTCTTTTTCAGTATTGTTTAAATTCTGAATTAACTCTTTAAAAGGCGCTGCTTTTTCATGTAAGGCTAATAAATTTAATTCAGGTTGATGCTTCTCTATAAAGACCGCTAAAGTTATAGCGTTTTTATCTAGAGTTTCAGACTGTACCATCAATTCTTGTAATTGCACATACCAATTTACAATAAGTTGCGTTGCTGTTAAATCCTTTTCTGTTTTTATAATTTCGGCATCTAAGGTTTTGTTTTTTTGTACTAATTCTGCTTTAGCATCTTCCGTTAAAACATCATCTGCATTAATTTTAGATTGAATTTCTACTAATTTTTTTTCTTCTTTCGATTTTCGATCTAAAATACCTTGCCCAATTTTTTTATAAATCTGCTCGCCTGTAATTTGTTCTAATAAACGTCCTTTTTCAGGTCCTTTGGCAGTTAAAAAAGAAGCAAATTCTCCTTGTGCTAACATTACAGATCGTAAAAACTGATTGTAATCTAATTGTGTAACCTGAGTTATGTTTGTAATTAAGTCTCTTTTTTGAGTTGCTAAAATAGTATCTGTTGTTAAGTTTTTTAAACTGACTTCTTCTTTAGCGTTCT
This sequence comes from Polaribacter sp. L3A8, assembly GCF_009796785.1. NCBI lineage: Bacteria > Pseudomonadati > Bacteroidota > Flavobacteriia > Flavobacteriales > Flavobacteriaceae > Polaribacter > Polaribacter sp. L3A8. The sequence goes on along the minus strand of NZ_CP047026.1, from coordinate 857,298 downwards.
TGTATTTTTTTCCTTTTTTATCAGCAATTCTAATTCCCCAAAAGGCTTCGTAAACGGTTAGGTCGTTTTCGAAAGTAATTCTACTAAATGCATCATTAGCGCCATGACTTACAACATCTATTAAAGTCCCTTTTGTACCATTAAATCTTGGTACATTGTGGTATAAAGCAATGGTTATGGCATCTAATATTGTTGTTTTTCCTGCACCTGTAGAACCTGTAATTGCATACAAACCAACATCTTTAAACTGTTCGCTTTCAAAATCTATTACAGTAGCTGCGTCTGATTTTAATGAATTTATATTTTGTAATTCTATCTTTAAAATTTTCATAGGAAGCTGTCTTATTGGTTTTTAACAGATTGTAAAATTTCATTAAAAGCATCTTTAACTTCGGGTTTGTTTTCTAAATCATAGCCCATTTCTTCGCATTTTAATTCAAAAACTTCCATTGGCAAGAGTTCTTTTATCGATTTTGTTTCGGCTAACAATTCTTCAATACCTTTGGTATTTCGTTGTTTTTTTAAAGCAATTTTTAAAATTTCAAAAGGATATTGTTCTGCAGCATTTTTTAAATCGTCTGTATTTACAGTATGTGCTTCTTTAAGTGCAATTTCTACCCAAGGTGTTAATTTGTAAGCGTTAGAAATTATAGTTGGAAACTGAGCAATACATGCATCAATGGTTCCTTCTAATTTATAAAAGTTTCTAAAATGCGGAATTATAGCATCTTCAATCGAACTAATTTTATTGTTTTCTATTGTTAAAACAATTATTTTTTTATCATATTTTAATTCGCTAAAACTTAAAATATTGGGCGATCCAGAATACCGTATTTTATCATTATTACCAATTATTTGAGGTCTGTGTAAATGCCCAAGTGCCACGTAATCAAAATATGTTGGAAAATCTTGGGCACCAATATGTCCTAAGGTTCCAACATAAATATTTTGCTCACTATCACTAATAGAACCACCAGTTGCAAATAAATGTCCCATGGCAATTACAGGTGCATTACTTGTATTTATGGCTTCACATTGTTTGGCTGCGGAATTGTAATGATTAATTAATGCTGTTTTGTATTTATCTGTTAATTCATCAAAAGTTTCGCCTGCAACTGCACGTCTAATATCTCCATCTCGTAAATAAGGTACAGCTGCAATAATTACTGTTTCATCATTAATTTTAATTTCAAAAACTTCATCTTCTATATGTTCCGTTGCTTTACCAACTACTTTAATAGAAAGTGCGTTTAAAATATGTTTTGGTGCATTTAAAGTACCTGGAGAATCATGGTTTCCACCGGTAATAATTATAGATTTACATGTGGTGCCGTTAAGTTTTACTAAAAAACTGTAATACATTTCTAAACTTTGGTTCGATGGAGAACCAGTGTCAAAAACATCGCCAGAAATTAAAAGTACATCAATTTTTTGCTCAATAATGTAAGTTTCAATCCAATTTAAAAATAAAGATTGTTCTTCAAATTGAGATTGTTCGTGCAGTCGATGTCCTAAATGCCAATCGGCAGTGTGCAGTATTTTCATTTTCTTTCAATTTTTTTTAACTTATGCAGGATACAATATTAGTATAAAATTCGATTTTTAGATGGTATTTAATAGTTGATATAGCTCTTAAAATATAGAGAGCTAAAGTACCTTTTTTGAGTTAAAAAAACAGCAATCAAAATGAGCTATTTATGTCATTTTATAATTGAGATTTAAAAATGTAGGAGGAAAGTTTATATAAAAATTAAGCATTAGTTATTCGTACGAGTTTTATAAAAAAATGATGAACCTTTATAAAGGTGTATTAATTTGGTGCTGTTATTGTAGTAAAATTGTTATCGGAATTTAATATTTTTATAATAAGGATGCAGGTTTTACAAAGTTGTCATAAATACTTCTTAAAACTGACAAAGTTGCGGATGAGTTATGGTGGTAATAAATTAAATTAAAAAAGAACCTTATTGCTGCTGTTTGTCCTTATTAGCCGATTACAGCCTGTTCTGTTCCTTTTAGAAGTAGTTATTTATAAGGTTTTTATTTTTTTGGCTTGATTTTGGCGGATAATCTTTCTGTAAGTTTAAACTAAAAGAGTTTTGTGTAAGAATTATGCAAAATCTATTTTTCAAATTAAATAAGATAGTATGAGTCAAGTAAAAGAAAACAATACAGTAAAAGTACATTATACAGGTAAATTAGCAGACGGGCAAATTTTTGATACGTCTGAAGGAAAAGAACCTATAGAATTTACTTTAGGAGAAGGAAGTTTAATACCTGGTTTTGAAAAAGGTTTAATTGACATGAAAGTAAGTGAAAAGAAAACCATTACAATTGTTAAAGAAGAAGCATACGGAGAGGTAAATAAAGATTTAATTCAAGAAGTAAATAAATCTGATCTTCCTCAAGATATGGAGCCACAAGTAGGTATGGGACTAGTTTCTAAATCGCCAGACGGTAGAGAAATGAATTTAATGGTTGTAGAAGTAAAAGATGAAAGTATTGTAATAGATGGTAACCATCCTTTAGCAGGTAAAGATCTTGTTTTTGATCTAGAAGTTGTAGAGATTAAATAAACTACCAATACCAATTATAATACAAATATAACACTATCCTAAAAATAGTGTAAGTATAAAAATTCAGGGTTAAATTATTTATAGTTTAACCCTGTTTTTAATATAATTAATTTTTTTTTATTATTTTATGCCCCACTTGATGTTAATAAACAGATTTCAATACAGTGTTGTTTTTAGCAAGGGTAAATTTATTTTTTAGTGTGTTTTCTTAATTTTGTTATATTTAAGATTGTTTTAAAATAGATAAATGACTTTCTATTATTTTTTTAGACCTCTTAATTTTTTATTATCAGCCTTCAGAATTTGTGTTTTTCTTTAAGGATTCATTAACTACTTTGATATTTTTTTTCTTTTCTTCTAAAAACTGCGATCAGTTATTTGATGTGTTTTTTTTAGATTGTTACGACTCAAAGAGGTTTTTTAGTTATCAGTTGTTATGTTTATAAAAGTAGAAATCATAAATTAGAAGAGATGATAGCGTTTTTTTTAAACTATAAAGCCTATTTAGATTGATAGTTATACAGGTTGGTGCAGGATGGGAGGAGTAGGTGTAGGAATTATTTTTATGCTTTTATCAACTAACCTAAACCTAAATTAAAAATGAAAAAACAACAAAATTTAAAGTATGTAAAAAAACTATTAATAGTTTTATTAGTAAGTACAGTTATGGGCTGTAGTAGTGAAGATGATTCTGAATCAACATTGCAAGATGTTGCGAGCGATGAAAACCAAGAACTTCTTTATGACCTAGAAAATTTAACAAGCGCAACAAATTGCAATGAAACAAGGTTTCCAAGCCTTGGAGATGATGCATTAGCTGGTAATGCTTGTTCTGATATAACCAACCCTGTAAATATAGGAACCTTAGATTGTAGAACTAATGTTGGTGGTTATAGTCATCAAACTGTTACTTTAGCTAATGGATCAAGGAGAACTTATGGAGTTTATTCTTTAACAGGGTCGTCTTCTAGATATCCTACAACAAAATGTAGAGTAGAACGTTCTTTTCAGCCTGTAACTAGAGGAGTCAATAAAAATATTAGGTTTACCTCTAGAATTATTTTGGATGACTTAAGTAATTCTGAAACAAATTTTGCACAGGTACATTCACAAGGAAAAATAATGGATGGTTTAAGAAAAGGAGAAATAGCTGCTAGTGCTATTTTTGGAGTACAAGCTGTAAAAACATCTAACCCAAATCTTTACAAAGTAACTGTAAGCCATTCTGTAGAACCGTTTACAGATCAAAGATCTGGTAGAAGAACAACTTCATTTTTAAAAAACCTTGTTAAAGGAAGAGAATATATTTTAAATGTAACAACAGGATATAGTAGTAAAAATAAACATTTTTCGATTATAAAAATATCGGAAGCAAATGGAACAGGAACTAAATCTGTAACCCTTAGTCATACTTATACGGCAGAAAAGGCAACTCTTAGATATGGTGGTTATGTTGCAAGTGATTCTGGCGATACAACTGCTAAAATAAGATTTAGAAACACAAAATTGTGTAGAGTTAATTAATTTTAGCACTATTTTTCTAGTCACAATAAAAGCTATCCAATTTATGGGTAGCTTTTTCATTTTAAATCGTACTTAATAAATTTCATTTAACTTGTGGTATGCTGATTTTTTATTAGGTTCTTGTATTGCGGTATTATTAATTTTATTTGGGTAATAGTTATAATAACACAAATTAAAACAATTTATAAAACAGGAGGTACAGTATACGTCAGGATAGGTATAAACTAATTTCATTTTAAGTTTACAAAAAGAGTGAATGTTTATAGTGAACAATTCATTCTTATCAACTAACCTATCCTACAACAAAGTGTAGAATAGAACGTGATTTTTTACCTGTAACTAGAGGTGCAAATAAAAATATTAGGTTTACAGCTAGAATTATTTTGGATGATTTAAGTGATTCTGAAACAAATTTCGCACAAGTGCATTCTCAAGGTACAATAGCAGATGGTTTAAGAAAAGGAGAAGTAGCTCATAGTGCTATTTTAGGGGTACAAGCTGTAAAAAACATCTAACCCTAATCTTTTTAAAGTAAGTGTTAGTCATTCTGTAGAACCGTTTACAGATCAAAGATCTGGTAGAAGAACATCTTCTTTTTTAAAAAACCTTGTTAAAGGGAGAGAATATATTTTAAATGTAACAACAGGATATAGTAGTAAAAATAAACATTTTTCGATTATAAAAATATCGGAAGCAAATGGAACAGGAACTAAATCTCTAACCCTTAGTCATACTTATACAGCGCAAAAAGCAACTCTTAGATATGGTGGTTATGTTGCAAGTGATTTTGGTGATACTACTGCTAGAATAAGATATAGAAACACAAAATTGTGTAGGGTTAATTAATTTTAGCACTATTTTTGAGTTACAATAAAAGCTATCCAATTTATGGATAGCTTTTTTATTTTAAAACGATATTTAATAAAATTTATTTAACTTATGGTTATAGCTATTTTTTTATTAAGGTTTTATATAGAGGTATTATTTATTTAACTATAAAAAAAAGATAATAATTCATTTTTTAGGGAGATGTAACTATCTTAAAAGTACATAGCATCACAGTTTAGAACAGAACAGGTTAGAGCGTGGTAAGACAGTATACCTCAGGATGGAGGTAAAATGATTTAATTTTATGTTTACAAAAAGAATGAAGGTTTATAGTGAACAAATCATTCTTATCAACTAACCTAAATTATAATTAAAATGAAAAAACAATTAAATTTAATGACTTTAAAAACACTGGCAATCGTTGCATTGTCAGCAGTTGCAATTTCTTGTTCAAACAATGACCAAGAAGTATTGGAAGATGACATGAATGCTATTCAGGATGAAAGTTCTGCTCCTGAAAGTAATAATTTAACTTCCGCATGTAGTTTCGGTAATCAAAAGTATACTTATTCAGGTGGTTTTGATGTTAACAAGAATGTTAATACAGAAATAGACGATAGATCTTGTCCGTATAATTATGTTCAAACAACCAATGGTACAACGTATACTTGGGGAGTTTATAGACTAAGAGCAGGTACAAGTACTGATGGACTACAACCAAGAATAGAAAGAGCTAGTAAAGTGGTGACAAACAAAAAAAGCGGAAATTATGTTAGTGTAAATGGTGTTGTTAGAATTAAAAAAGCAGGAGACGGCGCATCTACATCTACTAATGGTGATTTAGGTAACAGTAATGGTACTTATTTTATACAAGCTAAAGGAACTCATAATGGTGGAGGCGGATCTCCAGATCCAGCAATTTGCTTGTTCGTAGCTAAGCCTATTAAAGTAAATGGTGTACAGTATTATGATATTTACCGTGAGCAAATAACAGTACGTGGTGGATCAGGTGCTGGAGGAAGAACATTGTTTGGCCCTATAACAAGAGTAAGACAAAATAGAGATTTTAATGTTAATGTAACTACAGGTTTTCATCAAAACCCAGGACAAGCTTTAACTCATTATGTAAATGCGAATATAAATGGAGTAACTACTAACTTTCAAGTTCCAAGAGCAGATTTAGCAAAACAAGCTAAATTACGTATGGGAGCTTACCGTTGTAAAGGTGGTGAAGCAGAAATATTATGGCGTAGTGTAACTTCTGGTTTTAGAAACAATCAATAATTTATTATAATCAGAACAAATGACTGCCTGAAAATTAATTTTCAGGCAGTTTTTTTATGTAATAACTTTAATAAAAAATGGTTATTATGCTATAATATACAATAGAGCAGGTATTCTGTTTTTAGTATGGTAAACCTAAATATCTTATAGCTTTAGTTGGTTTTAATTAAAAATAGCTCTTTTATTACTAATGTTTAGGGTGCTTTAAATTGTTGTTTATTTAACTAATTTAAAGCGAGATAAATAGTGTGATACAGAATAAATACTGTGTGTTTAATATCTATTTTTAGCAATCTAATTGATTATTATTTTTTTAGAATAAGAGTTATTAGAATCTGTAATTCTTAAAAAGTACACTCCATATTTTAGTCTTAATATGGAAATGTTTTCATTTAAAAAGGTAACCTCTGGTAGGTATTTAGAGTAAATAAGTTGACCGTTAATATTAAAAAGTTCTATATTTAATTTTTTATAAGAATGAAGCGCTTTTGCTTTGATACTAAAATTTCCAGAATTTGGATTTGGAAATACCACAAAATTTTTAAAAACGTCATCTTTAAAAATAACATTTTTCTCTTCTTTTTTACATAATTCTATAAACCAAGAATTTAAAACGGCATAGTTTTCAAGTCCAATATCGGTAAGTTCAATAGTCCAATCTCCTTTAGCATCTTCATTATTAAAGGTTGATAATGCGTCGTTAAGTGATTTTTGACGAATATTAGAGCCACTTTTTAAACAGTTAAAAGCAATAGATTCATCATCAAAAACAGTAATTAAGTTTTTTTCAATAGAACAACTATTGCGTGTTTTAAGTGTAATTTCGGTGCCCTTTGGGCTTTTAATTGTTATTTTTAAGTCTCCAATATTAGCGTGTGCTATATTTACACCTATATTAATGTCTGATATTATGTTAGATTCTGCTACTGTTATAGTATGTGTTACAATAAAAGGTAAAATCTGATCTTCATTAAATATCTGTAAATCTAAATTTTGTTCAGATTCATAATTCGTACAATTATTAAAAAGTGCTACATCAATGGCAATGTTTTTTTTATTTATGGCAAAGAAATTGTTATTAGAAGCCTCTAGCATAAATCGGCATTCAGACGAAGTTATATTTGGAATATTAAAAGTGTAAGCGCCATTGTTGGGTATGTTTTTAGCAATAACCCTATCATAAGAAATACCACCATTTGTAGAAAGTAATAAATTTAACTGCTCTGCACCCAATAGTTTATTGGTGTTATTTACCTGCCATTTAATGGTTTGAGAGCTTCCTTTTGCTATTGTTATATTATCTTCTGCAAAATTTATAATTTCAAAAGGGCCATAGGCATCATCAAATGTAATTTTAATATCATCAAAATTAGTGGCTGCTTCTAAAGGAATATTTTCTCTAGTTGTTAATCTAAAATTTGCAGATCTAGAAATATTGGGTATTTTTTCCCATTGGGTACTATTTAAGCCAAATCTAAGGTCTGTAAGGTTAGGAAAATACCTAACAGAATTTGTAGTTGGCGGATAACTTCTAAATAAAACAGCATCTGGGTCTTTTAAGTCTGGGTTTGGATATACTGTTTTTGCGCCATTATCATTTATTTGCTCCCAGCAGTAGGTTTGTTTATTTTCATTATTAGGTAAAGCACTTAATTTAAAAGGAGTGCCAATGGGTAAAAGTAAATCTGTTCTTGTGTTTGTTGTATTTGAATTGTTGTTTAATACGTTAGTAGTGCCACAAGTAGTATTGTTTAGCGTATTTTTTATTTGTTCAATTGATATGCCATGAAAATAAGCATCGTTTGCCAATTGAATGTTAGATGATTTTCCTAACCCAGAATATCCCATTATTGTAGATCCACTACCAGGTTCTACTTGTACTTTAGTTCTTTCGTTTCCTCCGGCAGTCCATGTGTGGTTAGCGCCTAATTGATGACCTATTTCATGTGCAAGCAAACTAAAATCAAAATAAAAACCAGTAGGTGTGTTGCTAGACGAATATGCGCTTCCTTTTTTACCACTTTCACATATACAACCTATGCAATTGGCATTTCCTTCTATGCCTACAGCAGATAAAAGGTGACCTAAATCGTAATTAGAATCGCCTATTACTTCATCAAGGTTTTGTTGTAACTCTTCTCCATACTCGGATGAGAAATCAGAATATGGATCGGTTTCTTCATCAAGATAAATAATAGCATCATTATTTTCAGCCAAAACAAAAGTTACATTAAAATCTCTTTCATAAACGGCATTTATATTCGTTAAACTAGCAACCAAAGCGGCATTTACATCTGCTAATGAGTTGCCATGAAAACTAGAATATTCACCAGTTACAGACAATGCTATCGTAAAAACTCTTTTTTGAGAAGTATTCTTTTTTAATATACCTTTTTGTTTTAAATTATTGTTTTTAACGCTCGTTTTGCATGAAAAAGGTAATAACATTTCATCTGAGGGTGTTTGAAGAATAGAAAAACTATTTTTTAAATGAGTATTTGGTTGATAAAATACAGAATGATCACTTGCTAAAAGTACACCAGAAAAACCTTTGTTAGGTGAGAGGCTAAATCTTAAATAATTAGAAGGGGTATCTATGCCGTAACCTACATAAGATTTTATACTAGCATATTTTTTTTGCATTGCATTTTGCATAACAGATAACTCAGTGATTTTAAATCTTTCTAGTGTACCATTAGCATTCGGAAAATAAATAATGTTTTTTTCTTTTTTTGAAAGCGTGTTTAAACCTTTTGTATTATTTAAAGCAATGCTCAGTTTGTTATAATCAAAGCTATAAACTGTTGCTTCTTTGCTTTGTTCAATATATTTTGATGGATTTAATTTAAATAATGAATTATTTTGAGCTGTCCCTAAAAAAAAGGATAAACAAAAAATAATAGTTATAAAAAAATGAAAATTAAGTTTCATTTGTTAGTTGTATAAGAGGTTAATATTAGTGTAACAAATAGTGATTAAAGCCATTTTTTTATTTAAAATAAGTTGTCTTTTAAAAAGAAGAATCATCAGTTGGTTTGGTTTAGCTTGTAGTTAAAAAGTATAGAATTATTTAGTTGAGGTAAGGTTTAATTTAGAAGTTTTCTTAAGGTATTCTTAACGAATAGACTAAATTATTTTTTTTTAAGTTCACATTATTTGTATTGTAAAAAGAGAAATTTTTATCAAGATAAATATACAAATTAATTGAGGTAAATTTTCTACTTGAAAACAATTATTTATGTTGAAGTTTAAATAAAACCTTATAAATAGGATGTTATTTTTAAAAGTAGAATACTAATTTTAAAAACTTGTCATAGATATCACCTAAATACTACTTAAAACTGACAAAGTTAGGGATCCGTTTTGGTTCCTTAAAATTATATAAAATAAGGTGCTTAAATTGTTTTTTGTTGTTATAAGTTAATCATTGCGTGTTTTGTTTCTTTTAAATGGAGTTGTTTAGGTGTTTTTATTTTTTTTGGCTTGGTTTTGACCGACAAACTTTTTGTAAGTTCAAACTAAGATCGTTTTAGTGTAAGAATTATGCAAAAACTATTTTTAAAATTAAAGAATATAGTATGAGTCAAGTAAAAGAAAACAATACAGTAAAAGTACATTATACAGGTAAATTAGCTGACGGACAAATTTTTGATACGTCTGAAGGAAAAGAGCCAATAGAATTTGTTTTAGGACAAGGACAGTTAATTTCTGGTTTTGAGCAAGGTTTAATTGACATGAAAGTGAATGAAAAGAAAACGATTACTATCGCTAAAGAAGAAGCGTATGGTGAGGTAAATGATCAATTGATTCAAGAAGTAAATAAATCTGACCTTCCACAAGATATGGAGCCAAAAGTTGGTATTGGATTGGTTTCTAAGTCTCCAGAAGGACAAGAAATGAATTTAATGATTGTTGAAGTAAAAGATAAGAGCGTTGTTATTGATGGGAATCATCCTTTAGCTGGTAAAGAACTTGTTTTTGATCTTGAAGTTGTAGCTATTATATAAATTACTGTTACTAAAGTATAGTACAATATATAAATTACAAAACACCCTTTGCACATTAATTTGTAGCAAAGGGTGTTTTTTTATATCATTTCTTAAGCTGAAATAAAATATATAGTTGAGGTTAAAAGAAGCCTCAGGTACTATATAGGCTTAAGTATATTTCACTAGAATTTCTGCTACTTTTTTTAAATCATTTGCTACAATCTCTGTTTCTGGAGCTAACGGAAAAAGTTGTTGTCCAGGTCTACTTACAAAAGCAGCGCGCCAACCTGCCCAAAGAGCACCCGCAACATCCCAACCATGTGCTGCAATAAGCATACAATCCTCTAATTGAACGCCCATTTTGTGAGCTCCCCAAACGTATGTATTGGTAAATGGTTTAAACTTACCAGCATCTTCTACACTAAGTAAGTCATCAAAATAATCCGTTAAGCCAGCATTTTTAAATTGATTTTTTAATCCTTCGTTAGAAGAGTTTGTAAACGCAACTAATTTGTAACCTGCTTTTTTTAATTGTGTTAAAGCTTCTTTTACTTCTGGATGCGCAGGTAAATTTTGCATTGCTGCTACAATAATTTTACGTGCTTTTTCTTCTGAAATTGTAATATCATTATTTGCGGCAATCATTTGTAACGTTGCCGCACCAATATGGGTAAAAGGTTTGTATTGTCCGCTTGCGGAAACCACTAAAGAATACTGCAACATTGTTGTAAACCATAAAGAAAGTAAATCTTCTCTACCGCCTAAAGCGATACCAATTTGCTTTTTTACAGGAGAAAGGTCTAAAAGCGTTTCGTTAACATCAAAGAATAGTACTTTTGGTTTTACGTTTGTCATGGTTTTATAATTTTATTTCAATTTTTCCAATGCAGCGATTATGTCTGATGGTTCTGCTCTTTGTCTATAATCAGCATCTAAAAAAGCATATTGAATAATTCCGTTTTTGTCGATAACATACGTTGCTGCTAAAGGCAATTGATTGTCATCATTTCCATTTTTTTCACTTAAACCGAATCCAACTTCGTAAATATCAGCCACTTCATCTGTTAATTGAAATACAACACCATATTCTTTTCCAATAACATTATCAAGATCACTTAAAACAGTGAATTCTAAATTGTTTTTTTCCGCAGTGTCTAATGAGTTGTCTGGTAACTCTGGAGTTAAAGCAATCAGTGTAGCACCTGCTTTTGTAAATTCGGGTAATTTTTCTTGTAAATAATGTAGTGTAATGTTGCAATAAGGGCACCATCCGCCTCGATACCAAGTTAAAATTACTGGACCATTTTCTAGCTCGTTGTATAAAGAAACCTCCTTGTTTAACGCATTTTTTAATGTAAAATTTGGTGCTTTATCACCTACATTTAAGGCATTGTTAAGGATACCAGAATTGGCTACACTTGTAATACCATCTGCGTAAATCTTATTTTTTTCTTCGGTAAATTTTTTGGTACCTTCTTTACGTTTTACGTTTAGTAATGCATCTAATTCTCCTTTATTTGCTTCCATGGATTTTATTTTTTAAAGAAATTACCTAAACGACTAAGCAGTTTGGTGTTCTTTTAGTAATTCAGATAGTACTTGTTTAAAGTTAGCTACGGGTTGTGCGCCTGTTACTGCACTTTTTCTATTAAAAACAATAGTTGGTACAGAATTAACTCCTAAAGTTTTCCAATAATTTTGTTTTGTTCTTACTTCGTTTCTGGCATCTTCATTATCTAATTTAGCCATTCCTTCATCTGCATTTAAACCGACATCTAATAATGCTTTTTTTAGAATGTCTCTTTTAGAAACATCTTTACGTTCGCTAAAAAAGGATGCTGTTAAGCGCATTTTTAATTCGGTTTGTTTCCCAAAATCTTTTGCATATTCTAAAAGAACATGAGCATCAAAGGTGTTTACCATGCGCATTTCATCAAAATAGTCAAATTTAAAACCTAATTCTGCACCAGCTTCGGTCATCATTTGCTTCGATTCGTTTTGTTGCTCGGTTGTAGAACCATATTTTTCTGTAATATGTTCATTTACATTCTGACCTTCAACTGGCATATTGGGGTTCAACTCAAAAGGTTGCCATTCAATTTCAACCTCATCCTGAATGCCTAATTCCGTTATCGCTTTTTCTAAACGTTTGTATCCAATGGTACACCAAGGGCAAACAACATCAGAAACGATGTCTATTTTTAATTTTTCGTTCATTTTTTTAAAATTTTATCAATTCACTAATTTGAAGATTTCCTTGTACATTACTATAATTTTTTACATCGTCTGCAAATACTTTTGCATGCGGACCAAATGAAGCCTGAAAAGAAGCAACATCATCAAATAATAAATGTGCAATTGCTACGTAAGGAGCCGGTTCTCCAGGAACTCTACTGGCAATTCCTAAATCTAACTCTAAACCTTTTAAGGCAGAGCCCAATGCATTTACAATCATAGGTAAATGCTTATTTTTATAATAATCTACATCAAACTGTACATTATTACTGTTTGGGTACATTACAGATACTTTAATCATAATGAGATTTTTTTTAATATGAATAACTACAAATCTCCGTTTTATTCAGAAGATTTGTAGTTATAATAATGTTATTTTATGAATTATTTTTTCTCCCAAGCAAATGGTTGAAAAGCAGCATCTACTGGCGTATTTGCAATATGATTTGTGTAATTACTAATTACTTTTTGAGATAAACCTAAGATAATATCTAAAACACTTCTTTCTGTATAACCAGCTGCGTAAAATGTATTTAAATCTTCTTGAGGCACATGACCTCTGTTACGTGTAATTATTAATGTAAAGGTACGTAAAGCTTCTAATTTTTCATCTGATAACGGAGTTTCGTTACGTAAAGCTTCTATAATAGCATCGTCTACTTTCATCATTTTTGCAATTCCTGTATGTGCAGGTACACAATAATGACAAGCGTGCTCTACGTTGATTGTTTGCCAAACTACCGTTAATTCGTCTGCATTAAAAGCAGTTTTTGTAAATAAATCATGTAATGTTTGGTAAGCTTCAAAAGCTTGAGGAGAGGTAGATAAAACTCCATGTAATCCAGGAATCATTCCGTATGCTTTTTGAGAACCTTCTAATAAAGCTTTACTTTCTTCTGGAGCTGTTTCTATGTTGTTAATTTTTAATGTTGTCATAATTTCTGATTTTAATTTATTATTTATGTTAATTTTAACTAAACAATCGTTTAGATATTGGGTAAAAAAATGCCTATATGTTTTTAAAAGTCATTTCTATATAATCTTCTATTTCTTGTTTTGTATTTACTCTAGCTGCAGCAGCCAAACCATGTTTTGCCAAGAGTAAAAAATTGGCTTGTTTTTGTACTGTTTCAGCATCTCTAGTGCCGTCTTGTTCTAATTTTTGAATGAGCAATGTTTTTAAGTTGTTCATAAAAATAGTCATATCCTCTTTAATTAATAAATCTTCGCTTTCAGAAAACTCATTGTATGTATTGGTTAATAAACATCCTTTTTGATGGCTTTCTTTAAACTTAGCGTTTACAGAATCATAAAAGAATTGTTTAATGTCTTCCACACCATTGGATGCTTTCTTAAATTTTTCAAAAATAAGATTCAACTTTCCTTTGTAACATTTAATACTTTCTATAAATAAACCATGCTTGTTGCCAAAACTAGCGTAGATAGAGAACTTGTTAATGCCCATTTCTTTCTCTAGCATTTGCATAGAAGTGTTTTCGTAGCCATTTGCCCAAAAAAGGTTCATTGCTTTTTCTACTACTTCGCTCTCGTTATAATTTTTCTTTCTAGCCATTATTTCTAAGTACAGGACAAAACTAAACAATCGGTTAGTAATAGAAAAATATTTTACTGATTTTAACTTAAAATTATAATTTTATAGGTGAAATAATTAAAAAAAAACTAGAAAAGGATTGAGGTGAAAAAAGGTGATTATAGAAAGATCTATTTAAACTAAGTGTTTCTTAAAATCGTTTTTATAACAAATAAACTTTAATGATTCTTTTAGTTATAAAGTGTTGAGTGAAAAATTACTGCTGATAATAAACTACTTTTAAATGCTATTGTTTATTATCAGCAGTTTGAGTATTTTTATAATGGAAAAAGAGTTTTTGGAATTGCATGAAAACCAATAGTCTTTACTGTATCTTCAATCTCTTTAATTTTAATTAGTTTTGTGGTGTAAACAGTAAATTCTATTGGAAATATTTCTGAATTTAAGCTTACTTCTTTAATACCATCTAGAGACAATAATTTGTTTTTTATACTCTCTAAATCGATACTATCTTTTGCATTTGTTTCAAATACTTTTCCGTGATTTCCAGGAATTACATTGTCTGATGTTAAGCTCATGTTTATTGGTTTTTTAACTATGAATAACTTTGTGTTTTAAAGTTGAATTAACTTTAAAAAGAGATAGCTAAATTAACCTTTTAGATATAGAATGATAAAAATGAAATGCTAATGTTTTTATAAATTAAATAAAGAGTTTTATTTTATACTACTTAGGTTAAAGAAGTTGCTGGTATCTTATTTTCTAATTGATCAAAATCATACAAACTTTGATCTAAAAGGTGAGAAGGCGATACGTTTTGTAAAGCATTCATCATAATGGCATTTCTATTTGGGAATTCGGTTTCCCAATCGGTAATCATTTGTTTTACTTTTTTACGTTGTAAGTTTTCTTGAGAACCACACAAGTTACAAGGTATAATAGGGAAGTCCATAAAGTCTGCATACGCTTCAATGTCACTTTCTTTACAAAAAGCCAAAGGTCTTAATACAATTAAATCTCCTGCATCGTTTTTAAACTTTGGTGGCATGGTTTCCATTTTACCAGAGAAGAAGAAGTTTAAGAAAAAGGTTTCTATAATATCATTTCTATGGTGTCCTAAAGCCAATTTATTACAGCCTAAATCTTTGGCGGCTTCATATAAAGTTCCTCTACGCAAACGAGAACATAAACTACAGGTTGTTTTACCTTCTGGCGTTTTGTCCATTACAATTTTATAGGTATTCTTTTCTATAATTTTATAAGCTACACCTAAATTCTGTAAATAGGTGGGGAGCACCTCTACCGGAAAACCAGGTTGTTTTTGATCTAAATTAACGGCAACAATTTCAAAAGAAATAGGCGCTACTTTCTGGAAATACAATAACATGTTTAACATAGCGTAACTGTCTTTTCCACCAGAAAGACAAACCATAATTTTATCTCCTTCGGCAATCATTGTAAATTGCTGAATAGCTTCTGCAACGCCACGCTGTAATTTCTTTGTTACTTGTTTTAGATTTTCCATGGGCGCAAAAATAGTACTAAAATCATTGCTATTCAATGAGTTTTTTGCGTTTCATTCAGTTTTATAACTGTTGTTTTTTAATAAATAGTAATTACATAAAAAATAAAAGCTCATAATACGAATTGATAGTATTATGAGCCTAGAATAATAGTGCGTAAATTTAAAGAAGAAAAGAATTTCTTTAGCTCAGTTCTTTGTTGGCACTGGTATTTTTAATTTGAACGTTGATTTCTTTATTGAATAACTCTATTAATTTAGGTAATCCAATATATTCAACATTTAATTCTTTACAAATCGAAGGGATTTTTTTGAATAATTTATTGTCATTATTAGAACTTGTTTCCTCAGTTACAACTGTGATTTGATTATCTAAAGTTTTTGAGATTTCTATTGATTTAAGAATTATTTTTGCATCAGCTGATTTGAGAAAATCATTTGTTAAAGATTCAATATCTGTTTCTGATAATAATCTTTTTTGGAATTGATTACAAAACTGATTATCTAATAAGTTATAAAATTTCCTAGTTGGAAGTAAACTTGCCGTTTTTGTAATAAATTGTTTGTCAATTATAAAGTCCAATTCTTTTGGAACGATTTTTTTTGAAACATAAGAACATTCTATTGATACTTCTGATAATAAGATAAATTCTCCGTCTCTAATTTTTTGTTTGAAAAAATCATAAATTACAGAATTATTATCAAAAGGTTTGTAGTATCTAACTAATGAAACCCAAGTGCTTGTATCAATTATAAACCTCATTAGATGTATTTATCAATTTTTTCAGGTCTAATATTTAGTTTTTTACAAAAGTCATATTCATTAATAACTCCACCATATAATGCGGTTTGTAGTGTGTTTACAAATAGTGGTGAGTTAATAGGTTTAGGAACCGAACCACCTTTTTTTATTCCTGAAATTTTATCTAATTCCTTTTTTTTGTTTTCTTCCTCTTTTTTCTTTCTATAAAGTTCTTCAAGTTCATTTTTGACATTGTTATAACCTTTATAAGAAATCTTTTTAGAAAACAACAATCTTGTATATAATGCTAATGTGCTTAAGTTCGTTTCTTTTGAAATTCTTTGAATTAAATCAAAATGATAATCATTTGATGAATCTGCTTTATTTAGACCTTCAAGAGTGTTTGCATAATTTCCAACTAAAAAGAAATAAGAAAATTCATTACACCAATTTTCTATTTTACTTAAATCTTTTTGAGATATTGATTTAACATCAACTTCTTCAATTTCTTCTTCATTAAGTAAATAATGACCTAACTCGTGAATTAAAGTAAAGATTTCTCTTCTAAATGATTTTTGTTGTCGTTTTAAAACAATCACATTTGGGTTGAGATAAAAGCCATTAATATTTGCAGTATCTTTTTTATTCCAAGTTTCTATAAACTCAAATACCATTATATTGTTTTCTGCAAATTTTGATATAAGTTCTTTTAAAAAACCTCTTAAAATTGGCGAAAACTCGTTCGGATATAATAAATTCCTAATTTCCTGAGCTACTTTTCTAGGACTATCTTTTATTGAGAAAATTGGAATTTTTCTCTCAAATTGTATGTCAGATAATTTAGATATTGCAGTTAATGAATTTTTTAAATCCTCAAACTGATTCACGATTTTCTTAGCTCCAATATTTAAGTCAGAATTGAATTTATCTTTTCTAAAAAAAATACTAGCATCTTTGTTTTCTGAAATTGGTCGAGGATTAATATAGTACTCAAGACCTTTATTGAAAACTTTATCAATTTTCTTTAAATGACTAATTTTAATTTCACTAGAGTATAAGTCATCCTTAGTTATTGGGTTTTTCAGGCCTTCGCTGATTTTTTCCAATAACTCTTTCAAAGTTATTCTGTATAACTTTAGAAGATAATCTATTCGTGATATGTTGTGTTCAATTGTCAAGAATCTTTCTAGTGTTTTTTACTAAATGTAAAGGTACATTTTTTTACTGAATTTTCATTCGTGGGTTACTTGTGCCTAAAGTGTTTGAATATGTTTTGTTGCGTGAATTAAGCACTAAAGTTAGCAAATAAATAACAGATAGAAAGTCCGAGAGGACTTTTGTAAATTGGCTAAAACCAGTAGTAAAGTTTATATGGTGTTGTATGTAATAATTTATTTTTTTTGAAATTAGGATAAAACATCAATTGAAAAACATTCGGTGTAACCTGGGAATTTTATTTTAGGAATATAAGAATCTTCTTTATATTCTTTATGTAGTAGTTCTTCAAATTGCATAGATGAATACAATGTCCCTTCTAAAATCTGAACAACTTCTATTTTATAATAATAATTTGATTCTCGTTCAATAGTTTTTTTTCTTCTGTTCACATTATTTGTAATTCCGATTTTATAAAAAGTTTCTGAATTTCCAGTCAATCGAAAATAGTATAAATTACAATTCAAATTTTTTAGTTCATCAGGTATTAAATTCGAGTTCCATTTTCCACGATGTAGTTGTCTTGCACATTTAGGGCAACCTTGACCTGCAATATGTTTGTGTCCTCGTTGTTCAAACCATCCATGTTTTTTGCAAAATATACTTAACGGTTCAGACAACATTTCAAATGAATTATGGTCATACTTGTATATATTACCATGATATTTTTTTGCTGCTTTAATAAATTCTGACCAAGGTATTCTTCTGTTAATTCCTTTAGATTCTTTATAGCAAGCATTGCAGCCTTGACTAATCCAAAGATGATTTCTTGCCTTAATTTTATAATCACCATGTTTTGGGCAAGTGACATCTATTTTTGATTCAGGATTCTGATAGTCATTTTTTGGGTATGAATAAAAATTACTATGAAGTTCTTTACATCTCTTATAAAATTCTTTTGGTTGTAATTTTCTTGATAATTCAGTCCTCTCTCTCCCACATTTTGAACATCCAAAACCTGACAAATGGTTACTAGGTGTTTGTTTAAAGTTTCCGTGTTTTTGGCAAATAATTTCAACTTTTATTTTATTGCCCTTATATTCCGTTTTAGAATAATCATAAATATTTCCATGAATAGAAATTGATTTTTCGATAAATTTATTTGCTGCTTTTTCTTTTTTTAGTTTTCCTTGTTCTTTCAACCTACACTCAGGACATTTTGTTCCACGAATATGATGGTCAGGAGTTTGCCAAAAAGATCCGTGTAATGAACATACAATTTCAACTTTCTCTTTCATTTTGGAATATGAAACTAAGCTATAATCATATTCATCTCCATGAGACTGCTTAAATCGTTTAATTATTTCTTCAGTGTTTATCTTTTTTGCCATTTAAATTATATAAACGTTATAATTTTCTACAGTTCATTATTACTTACAATGGTTGGTTACATAAATTAAGAGAAAAAAAAGGAATAATTGCAGGCTTTTTTAGTCAATTCGTTTTTTTTTTCTTTTTTCTATTGATTCCAAGCTTTTCTTTAAAATATGTTTTACACTAATTAATCTTCTTCCAGAGAAAAGCAAATTTTTACGTCTTTGATACCTCAAATTTTTTGTTTGTTGATAGCTATTTTGACATTCTATAATATTATCTATAATTGGTAGTATTCTTTCGTCATTCAAGTTTTTATAAACTAAAATATCTTTCTTTAAAGGGAGAATAAATGATTTATAAAAAATCTCCATATTTTGTTGAATTCCTTTATTCGTTAATTTTGTTTGTTTCGTAAAAATATGTTTTTTTAGAATCGGCATTAATTTATCATCCTCGTTTGGTTTGAGGAATACAAAATGATTATAAAGTTGCATAAGCCTTTGTATGGAATTATTCCAATTATCCAAATGTTTTTCTAGTTCAATCTGAAATTTTTCGTTTTCCTTTTTGTGCTTTTCAACAAAGTCCTCAATGTTGTGAAGACAATTTTTGATATCAATAAAATCATGTGCTTTTTTTTCTGATTTACCTATTCTATCAATTACTAAAATTTGAAATAATAATTTAAAGTCTAATTCTCTTAATTCGGTCATTTTTAATTCAGAAAACGTTACTAATGTTAAATTTTTATTATACCAATTTTTGGTGTTCTGTGATGTTTCAGAAATCCCATTGACCTGTCTATCAATGAAGCATAATATAGCCCTTAAATTATAAAAGAAATACTCTTCGATTTGGTAATTATTTTTAATTCTATTACACCTTTCTTCTTTTATTTTTCTAGCTAACCCTTTGTTAAAAACCCAGACAGAAAACATACCTCCGACTAAAGCTGAAATTATTGGTATTACTATATTATATACTATGTTCAATTATTATTATTATTATTATTATTATTGGATTTGGTTTTTTTTTGTTTGTTACTAAAGTTGTTTTGTTATATAAATGTAACTAATTTGAATGAAACAATAATTTAACAATTTTTAGTCATTATTTGTTGATTCTCTTATTACAAATTCAGTTTGTGTAGAATTAGTATAAAATATTTTGTCAAAAGTTTGTTTTGTATTTCCTAGCATTGGGTTGTTTTGTGAATAAGTTGCTTTATATTTTGACGAAAGTATAGAGTCTAGGTTTTCTGAAAGTTGATTGTAATATTTTTCAAGAGATTTTATTTTAATTAGTATTTTTTCATTTGATAACTTTTGCTCCATTGCGTTATCTCTTTGTCTTTTATACCTTAATTTATCGGAAAATCCATTTCTACGAATTGCAGACAATACTAATTCTTGATAAGATTTATAAAGAGTATCTTGTTGCCTTATGGTCTTATTTATAATATCTTTCACATATTTAAAACTCAAAGTGTCTATAAGTGCTTGTTCAGGTTTTTTTGTCCAATATTCTGCAAGCTTTTGTTTTACGAGTTTTATACTATCAGCAGCACTTATATCAGTAATTTTTTCTATTTTTTGAATCTTAAAATCCAGGTCTTTTAAGTCAAAATTTAAAGCCTTAACATTTTTCTGTTGATAATTGTACAACATTTGTTCCTCTTTATTGTTTCCACAAGAAATAATAAAAGTTACTCCAATTAGTAATAATGTGATTTTTTTCATAATTGTATTTACTTCTTTAAATTTAATATTTACAAAGTAAAGTTTTTAGAAAAGAATAGTCTTACGGTTTTCCACATAGTGCTTTTAATTTATACTCAACAAACTGAAAGCTAACAACACCTCATTACATCCCAAAGAAAACAACCAAAACTAGTTGTTCTATCAGGAATTATTAATATATAAAGATTTTGAAAACGTCTAGCAATTTTATTTTTCAGCAATCTGTTTCAAATTTATAGAATTCAAAGGATAAAAACGTGATAATTGTCATCAACTTAACAACTATTGTCAACTTTTTATGTTGATAACTCTTTCAATGTAAAAAGGATACTACAAATCTTTCCACCAATTATTGGTGTAGGTCTGTAGCGAATCTTTCACTATAATTTCTTCACCAATTTTAGGCGTAATTACTTTTAGGTTTAATTCTTTCGCTTTTATAGTTACACGCTCAATGGGATCTGTCCATTCGTGCATAGCCAATTTAAAACCACCCCAATGAATCGGAATTATTTTCTCTGCTTGCACATCAATTCCTGCCTGGGCAGTTTCTTCTGGCATCATGTGTATATCAGTCCACATTTCGTTGTATTGCCCACATTCCATCAAAGCTAAATCGAAAGGGCCATATTTTTTACCAATTTCTTTAAAGTGCTTTGCGTAGCCACTATCACCACTAAAGTAAATGTTTTCATTTTTAGACTGAATAACCCAAGAACTCCATAAAGTACTTTGTCCGTTGTTTAATTTTCTACCAGAAAAATGTTGCGCAGGCGTACACACCAAGTTTAAATTATCTAACTGTACATTTTGCCACCAATCTAGTTCTGTTATTTTATGAGAAGGAATGTTCCAAGCTTTTAAATGTGTACCCACACCTAAGGGAACATAAAAATGATTGGTTTTGTCTTTAATTTTTAAAATAGATTCATAATCTAAATGATCGTAATGATCGTGAGAAAAAATGACGGCATCAATTTTTGGTAATTTGGCAATTTCTATCGGAAACTGTTCATTAAAACGGTTTGCACCTAACAGCGGATGAGGTGCAGGTACTTTACCAAACATAGGATCTAGTAAAATTGTTTTTCCGTCTATTTGTAATAGAAAAGACGAATGCCCAAACCAAATCATTCTAGCTTTCCCTTTATAATTAGCAATACTTAAAGAATCTATAGTAATGGGTTTTAAATCTTCTTTAGGTCTTGCATTTGGTACTTTTTTAGTAAAAAAGGTATAAGCTACCTTTAAATTCTCGTTAAAGCTTAACTCTTTAGGCACCGGATTGGTGTTGTTAAATTTGCCGTCTTTAAATTGTTGAGATGTTTTGTAGGTTTCTTGTTCCTCTTTAGAAACATCTCCACCAAAACTTGGGTAATAATTTGTAAATAAGAAGTAAGCGATTACTAATATGCCTATTATAATAAGAGTTGTTATCATTATGTGTTTTAATATCTTTTTAATCATTTTATTTAAATTGATGCATTGCAATTTTCATCAAAAATAGTGCTTCTAATCCATGTATCCGTTTTATAAAGACTATTGGCGGTAGATTTTTGAGTTCAAAAGATGTTTCTGAAACGATTGTGCAATAGCGTCTTGTTTTAAATTGATAGGATTATAGGTAATGTTTAAATATGAGTTGGTTTTATAGGTATGCTAATTACAGAATGTTTTGTTTTTATTGTCATTTATTAAAAAATCAAAAAATGAGAGTTGTAAAATCAAACAAAAAATTAAAAACTGATAAATATTAACATTAAAACTAATTTTTAAGTGAATAGTTTGTATTATTAAAAATAAAATTTTGATATTTGCCAAAGAAATAAACAAGACATGACATTTATTCAAAACCATCATCATCATTTTTACAATTGCAGTCAAGCGATTTAAAAGTGTATTGAATAAAATCAAGATATTTATAAACCCGTTTGAGCAAATCAAACGGGTTTTTTTAATTTTAAACCGTATTTGCTCAGGCATCAAACAAAAACAAAAATGAGTAATTTAAGAATTGCAGTACAGAAGTCAGGAAGATTAAATGAAGATTCAATGAATATCTTAAAAGATATCGGAATCTCAATAGACAACGGAAAAGATCAATTAAAAGCATCCGCAAGAAATTTTCCTGTAGAAGTTTTCTATCTTAGAAATGGCGATATTCCTCAATATTTAAAAGATGGAGTAGTAGATGCTGCCATTATTGGAGAGAATGTTTTAATAGAAAAAGGAGCAGATATAGAGTTTGTAGAACGTTTAGGTTTTTCTAAATGTAAGGTTTCTATTGCGGTGCCAAAAGAATCGAATGCAAATTCGTTACAAGATTTAGACGGACAAAGAATTGCAACTTCGTATCCAGAAACGGTAAAAAAGTTTTTAAAAGAAAAAAATATTAAGGCAGATATTCACATTATAAACGGTTCTGTAGAAATTGCACCAAATATTGGGTTGGCAGACGGTATTTGTGATATTGTTTCTAGTGGAAGCACTTTATTTAAAAATGGTTTAAAAGAAATAGAGGTTTTACTAACGTCAGAAGCTGTATTAGCCGTTTCTTCTAAAATATCAGTAGAAAGAAGAGCCATTTTAGAGAAAATTCAGTTTAGAATTCAATCCGTTTTAAAAGGACAAAACTCTAAATACGTGTTGTTAAATGCACCTAATGATAAACTAGATGCTATTTTAAACTTGTTACCAGGTATGAGAAGTCCTACTGTTTTGCCATTGGCAGAAAAAGGTTGGAGTTCTGTGCACACTGTAATTAGTAAAAATGAATTTTGGGAAATTATAGATGAATTAAAAGCCAACGGAGCAGAAGGTATTTTAGTTTGCCCTATCGAAAAAATGGTATTGTAAAACGTACGTCATTGCGAGGCACAAAGCAACCTGTGTTTTAAGTAAGAGATTGCTTCGTACCTAGTAATGACAGATAAAAATTAAAATTAGAATACTATTTTGGGCGTTTTAACGGGCTTTTCGCACTCGCTTTTTTTCTGAAAAAGAAAAAAGAGCTCAAACAAATGCTACAATCCCTAACGCAAATGGCAAGTTTGCAAACATACTGCAAGGTTTAAAGAACTCTGTAAGTATAAATTAAAAAGTAAAACACCTACAAGGTTTTAGCAACCTTGAAGGAGAAAAATAGATTATGAATACAATTATAAACCCATCAAGAAAAGATTGGAATAAAATATTAGAAAGACCCACAAAAACGGTTGATGATATAGAAGGTATTGTAAATGATGTTTTTGCTGATATCAAAGAAAATGGAGATGCAGCTGTACAGAAATACACTCAAAAGTTTGATGGTGTTTCTTTACAAAGCAATATTGTTTCTGTTAATGAAATAAAAGAAGCAATTACTTTAGTTTCTAACGAATTAAAGGAAGCAATTAATGTTGCTAAAGACAATATTACAAAGTTTCACGAAGCGCAAAAAACAACAAAAGTTTTTGTAGAAACGGTAAACGGAGTTTCTTGTTGGCAAGAAAAAAGACCAATTCAAAAAGTTGGTTTGTATATTCCAGGAGGCACAGCACCTTTGTTTTCTACAGTATTAATGTTGGCTATTCCTGCTCAAATTGCAGGTTGTAAAGAAGTTGTATTGTGTTCTCCTCCAAATAAAGAAGGTAAAATTCATCCAGCAATTTTATATGCAGCAAATCTTTGTGGTGTTACAAAAATTATAAAAGTAGGTGGTATACAGGCAATTGCAGGGTATACATTTGGTACAGAAACCATTCCGCAAGTTTATAAGATATTTGGTCCAGGAAATCAGTATGTAACAGTGGCAAAACAATTGTCTACAAAACATGGTGTTGCTATAGATATGCCTGCTGGCCCAAGTGAATTGTTAGTAGTTGCAGATAATTCTGCAAATGCAAGTTATGTAGCGTCAGACTTATTAAGTCAGGCAGAACATGGCGCAGACAGTCAGGTTGTTTTGGTTTCCACATCAAAAGAAATGATTGCTAAAGTAGAAAAGGAAATTGAAATTCAGTTGGCTAAATTATCTAGAGTAGAAATTGCTCAGAAAGCCATTCAAAATTCAAAGTCTATTTTTGTAGAAAATGATGAAATAGCGTTAGAGTTAATTAATGAATATGGTCCGGAACATTTTATTGTTTGTACAAATAATAATGATTTTTACATAGACAATATAGAAAACGCAGGTTCTGTTTTTATAGGTAATTATACACCAGAAAGTGCAGGAGATTATGCATCAGGTACAAACCATACCTTACCAACAAACGGATTTTCTAAATCGTATTCAGGGGTAAATTTAGATAGTTTTACCAAAAGTATTACGTTTCAGAAAATTACAAAAGAAGGTATTAAAACAATAGGAAAGTCTATTGAGTTAATGGCAGCAGCAGAAGGATTAGATGCACATAAAAATGCAGTTTCAATTCGTTTAAAAGATTTAAAATAATATATTAAATGTCTTCTCGAGCGCAGTCGAGAGGTTTTGTTATGAAAACTAAATTTAACTTAAGTAGCCTAGTTAGAGAAAATATAAAATCTCTAAAACCATATTCATCTGCAAGAGATGAGTATGAAGATGCCAATACAAAAGAAATGATTTTCTTAGATGCTAATGAAAATCCTTTCGAAAACGGTGTAAATCGCTATCCAGATCCACAACAGAATAATGTAAAAGATTTGTTGTCTGAGATAAAAGGAGTTTCTAAAGAAAATATTTTATTAGGTAACGGAAGTGATGAAGTTTTAGACTTAATCTACAGAGCTTTTTGTGAGCCTAATGTAGACAATGTAATTACATTACCACCAACCTACGGAATGTATAGTGTTTTGGCAAATATAAATGCTATAGAAAACAGAGAGGTATTATTAAGTGATGATTTTCAGCCAAAAGTAGCCCAGATTTTAAAAAGTGCAGATGCACATAGTAAAATTTTGTTTTTATGTTCGCCTAACAACCCAACAGGTAACAGTTTTACGGTAGAATCTGTTAGAGAATTACTTTTAAAATTTAAAGGTTTAGTGGTTATAGATGAAGCGTATATCGATTTTTCTGAGCAAAAAAGCTGGTTAGAAAGGTTAGCCGAATTTCCTAATTTAATCATAACGCAAACTTTATCAAAAGCCTTTGGTTTAGCAGGTATTCGTTTGGGAGTTTGTTATGCATCCAAAGAAATTACTAAAATTTTAAACAACATAAAACCACCATATAACGTAAACGAATTAAGTCAGCAAAGAGCAATTGAAAGGTTGCAAAAAATAGATGAAGTTCAAAACGAAATTTCTCAATTAATTAGCGAAAGAAAACGACTTAAAAAAGAGTTAGAAAGCTGCGATAGTTATATAGAAAAAGTATTTCCATCAGACGGTAATTTTTTGCTGTTAAAGGTAGATGATGCTACAAAGCGTTACAACCAATTAATAGAATATGGTGTGGTTATTAGAAATAGAACTACACAACCATTGTGTAAAAATTGCTTGCGTATAAGTGTAGGTATTTGCGAAGAAAACCAAAGATTATTAAGAGCATTAAAAGCTATTAAAAAACAATAAGAATACTATCGCAAGGTTTTTAAAACCTTGCAGGAAAACAAGATAAGATGAGTAAGAAAGTATTATTTATAGATAGAGACGGAACCTTGGTGTTAGAACCACCTGTAGATTATCAATTAGATAGTTTAGAAAAGTTAGAATTTTATCCGAAAGTATTTCAATACATGGCAAAAATTGCTAGCGAATTAGAGTACGAATTGGTAATGGTTACCAATCAAGACGGTTTGGGAACAGCTTCTTTTCCAGAAGATACTTTTTGGCCAGCACAAAATAAAGTTATAACTGCTTTTGAAAAAGAAGGGGTTGTTTTTTCTGAAGTTTGTATTGATAAAACTTTTCCGCATGAAAATGCAGAAACTCGTAAACCAAGAACTGGTTTGTTAACCAAATATTTTTCTGAAGAATATGACTTGGTAAATTCTTTTGTTTTAGGTGATAGAATTACCGACATGGAATTGGCTAAAAATTTAGGAGCAAAAGGAATTTTCTTATCAGAAGACCCAGAATTAGGTGCTGATGAAATAGAAACTTCTAAACAAGAAATTTTAGATTGTATTGCTTTAACAAGTACAGATTGGAAAGAGATCTATGAGTTTTTAAAGTTAGAAGATAGAGTTTCTGAAATCACCAGAAATACCAACGAAACTAAGATTTATATCAAACTAAATTTAGATGGTTCTGGTAAAAATGATATTTCTACGGGAGTAAAGTTTTTCGATCACATGTTAGATCAAATTGGTCGTCATGGAGCGATGGATTTAACTGTAAAAGTTGATGGAGATTTAGAGGTAGATGAACATCATACGATAGAAGATACCATGATTGCTTTGGGCGAGTTATTTCACAAAGCATTAGGAAATAAATTAGGCATTGAACGTTATGGTTTTTGCTTGCCAATGGACGATTGTTTGGCACAAGCAGCTGTAGATTTTGGCGGAAGACCTTGGTTAGTTTGGGAGGCTGATTTTAAAAGAGAAATGGTTGGAGATATGCCAACAGAAATGTTTTTACACTTGTTTAAATCGTTTACCGATGGCGCAAAATGTAACTTAAATATTAAAGCAGAAGGCGCAAACGAGCATCATAAAATAGAAGGTATTTTTAAAGCTTTTGCAAAAGCAATGAAAATGGCAGTTAAAAGAGATGCAAATAAAATGTTTTTACCATCTACAAAAGGAGTTTTATAGAATAGTTGTTAGTTTTTAGTTGATGGTAATTAGTACACAACCAACAACCAACAACCAAAAACGAATAACCAACAACCAAAAGAATGAAATTAGTAATTATCGATTACGGAGCAGGAAACATTAAAAGCATTCAGTTTGCTTTTAAACGTTTAGGTGTAGAGGCTATTTTATCAAATAATATTGATGAAATAAGAGCTGCAGATAAAATTATTTTCCCAGGAGTTGGCGAAGCAAGTTCTGCCATGCAAATGTTGCAAGAAAGCGGCTTAGACAAAGTTATTCCTACATTAAAACAACCTGTTTTGGGTATTTGTTTGGGAATGCAATTAATGTGTAATTCTTCTTCGGAAGGAAACACAAAAGGTTTGGGTATTTTTGATGTTGATGTAAAGAAATTTTCTAAAGCTGTAAAAGTTCCGCAAATGGGTTGGAATGTTATTTATGATTTAAAATCAGATTTATTTACAGGTATCAAAGAAAAAGAATTTATGTATTTGGTACATAGTTTCTATGCAGAATCTTGTGCTGAAGCAATTGCAACCACAGATTATGAAATTGAATATGCATCTGCATTGCAAAAAGATAATTTTTACGGAGTACAATTTCATCCAGAAAAGAGTGGAGTAGAAGGCGCAAAAATTTTACAAAACTTCCTTAATTTATAAACGAAGTTGATTGTCATTCCGAAATGAGCCTTTTTGGGCGATTGAGGAATCTCGTTTTTAATGATGAGATTACTTCGTTCCTCGTAATGACAGAGATAAATATATAATAAAAAGACCCTGAAATAAATTCAGGATAAATAATAAAAAATTAATTATGGCAAGAAAATTAATAAGTTCAGGTTCTTCATTCGAAAAAGAAATGGGATATTCTAGAGCTGTAGTGCAAGGTGATTGGGTTTTTGTTTCTGGAACAACAGGTTTCAATTATGAGGATATGACGATTGCAGATGATGTTGTAAACCAAACAGAGCAATGTTTAAAAAACATTGAAGGTGTTTTAGAGCAAGCAGGTTCTAGTATGAGTAATATTGTACGCATCACTTATATTTTACCTGATGCTACAGAGTTTGAACAATGTTGGCCTGTTTTAAAGAAGTATTTAGGAGAAGTTAGACCCGCAGCTACTATGTTTGCAGCAGGATTGTCTGATCCAAGAATGAAAATAGAAATTCAAGTTACTGCATTAAACAAGTAGTTAGTTGATAGTTATTGGTTTATGGTTGTTTGTAGATATATATATCCACCAACCAAAAACTAAAAACCAAAAACCAAACAAAAAAATGAGAATAATACCAGCCATAGATATTATTGACGGAAAATGTGTTCGTTTAACAAAAGGCGATTACAATACCAAGAAGATTTATAACGAAAATCCGTTAGAAGTTGCCAAAGAATTTGAAGCTGCAGGTATCGAGTATTTACATGTTGTAGATTTAGATGGTGCAAAAGCGAGCCAGATTATCAATCATAAAGTATTAGAACAAATTGCATCAAAAACCAATTTAAAGATTGATTTTGGTGGTGGTTTAAAGTCTGATAAAGATTTAGAAATTGCTTTTAATTCTGGTGCAAATCAAATTACTGGAGGAAGTATTGCTGTTAAAAATAGTGAGATTTTTGAAAGTTGGATTGAAAAATATGGCTCAGAAAAAATTATTTTAGGAGCAGATTTTTATCCTGATAATTCAGGTGGAAAAATTGCAACCAATGGTTGGCAAGAAGAAAGTAGTTTAGAATTAATTCCGTTTATTACAGGATATCAACAAAAAGGAATTCAGTATATTATCTGTACAGATATTTCTAAAGATGGCATGTTACAAGGGCCAAGTTTTGATATCTATCAGCAGATTTTATCTGAAGTAAATAACGTAAAATTAATTGCTTCTGGAGGAATTTCTGCTTTTGATGAGCTTCCTAGATTAGCAGAAAATGGTTGCGAAGGTGTTATTATAGGAAAAGCGATTTATGAGAATAAAATTAGCTTAAAACAAATAGAACAATTTATATTAACAAAATAAATGTCATTGCGAGGAACGAAGCAATCTCTTAATTAATTGACAGATTGCTTCGTGCCTCGCAATGACGAATTAGAATAAAATGTTAACAAAAAGAATAATACCTTGTTTAGATATTAAAAACGGAAGAACTGTAAAAGGTGTTAATTTCGTAAATTTAATAGATGCAGGAGATCCTGTAGTTTTAGCAAAGCAATATGCAGATTTAGGTGCAGACGAATTGGTTTTTTTAGATATTTCTGCAACGTTAGAAGGTAGAAAAACCATGATTGAAATGGTACATCAGGTTGCGGAACAAGTAAATATTCCGTTTACAGTTGGTGGAGGAATATCATCTATAGAAAATGTAAATGAGTTGTTAAAATGGGGCGCAGATAAGGTATCTGTTAATTCATCTGCCATAAAAAGACCAGATTTGGTAAATGAATTGGCAGAAAAATTTGGAAGTCAATGTGTGGTTGTTGCTATAGATGCAAAACAAATTGATGGAGAATGGACGGTACATTTAGCAGGCGGAACAATACCAACGGAGCTTAATTTATTTGAATGGGCAAAAGAAGTTGAAAATCGAGGAGCAGGAGAAATTTTGTTTACTTCTATGAATAATGATGGTACAAAATCTGGTTTTGCAAATGAGGCTTTGGCTAAATTATCCGAAGAATTAAATATACCAATTATTGCTTCTGGTGGCGCAGGAACTGTACAACATTTTGTAGATACTTTTAAAGAAGGTAAAGCAGATGCAGCTTTGGCAGCAAGTGTTTTTCACTTTGGAGAAATTCCTATTTTAGAATTAAAAAAAGAGTTAAAAAAGAATAACATTCCAGTGAGATTGTAATGTCAGTTAGAGCGCAGTCGAGAACAATAACCTCTCGACTGCGCTCGAGGAGACAAATAAAATAAAAATTATGAATATCGATTTTAATAAAAACAACGACGGTTTAGTACCCGCAATCATTCAAGATGCAACTACAAAAAATGTGTTGATGTTGGGGTATATGAATGAAGAAGCTTTTGCTAAAACACAAGAAACAAAATTAGTTACTTTCTTTTCTAGAACTAAAAAACGTTTATGGACAAAAGGAGAAGAAAGTGGAAATGTGTTAAATTTAGTTGATATAAAACTAGATTGTGATAATGATACTTTATTAGTTTCTGTAAACCCAAACGGACCAACGTGCCATAAAGGTTCTGATACGTGTTGGAATGAAGAAAATAAGTCTAATTATGGTTTCTTTTCTACTTTAGAAGATGTAATTACAGAAAGAGTTGCTAATAAGGATACTCAAAAATCTTATGTAGCAAGTTTATTTGCAAAGGGAATTAATAAAGTAGCTCAGAAAGTAGGTGAGGAAGCAGTAGAAACTGTAATTGAAGCGATGGATAATAACGACGAGTTATTTTTATATGAATCTGCAGATTTGATGTTTCACTACTTAATGTTGTTACAGGCAAAAGGCTTTACTTTAAAAGATATTGAAGAAGAGTTGAAAGGTAGACATAAATAACCTTTTTTTACAACTTTTACGGAGTTGCTGTAAAGACTAAAGTTTTTCCATAATATGGAGATTCACCTCCTGTAAAAACCATTCTATTTTCACTAAGTTCTTCTAAACTAAGAATAGTAAGCATATTTCTAAAATTTTCATCAAGACTTTCTCCTTTAGAAATATTGATGAAAATTTTACCTGTATCTTCGTAGAAGTTATAAGTTAAACGACCGTCTTGTTCTGTTGGGTTATCGTAGTAACAAGAAATATTACCAAGTGTTACTTGAGCTTCATTTGTATCGTAGAAAAAAGTGTATGCATCATCGGTATAACATTCATTAAATTCGCTGAGGACATCATTTTCATAGGTTTTGTAAAAAGCTTCAACTTTCCATTTTTTAGAGCTATTTCCATGGATTTTTTGTAAATCATCTATTGTATATCTAGCGTCAATGTCTTCTTTACTGCAGTTAGATAATGATAAAGTGGTAACAATTAAAAGAAATACATAAAGTTTTTTCATAGTAGTTATTTTTATTAAAAAATAATAATATTAAACAATTATTATGCCAAAGGAATGTTTTTTTTTGAATTATAAAAGAGATTAATAATTAACTATTTATCAAATCTAGAGTGACCAAATAAATATCTTGTTTGGTCATTTTTGCTTTTAACCAAGCAAAGAAACTCATCATAAAAATATCTTCTTTTTTGATGTCAATCCAACTAAAAGAAGTTTCTACTTTATCTTTAAATTCTTTTGATGTGGCAATTTCTGGGTTTTTATAATAAACTTCTACTAACTTTAAATAGGTAATTACCCTTTCTTGATTGATTTCTGATAGGTTAGAAAAATAGTTTCTTTTAAAACTTTTTAATCGAGAATCTACCAGGTCGATGTTTCCTAAATCTATTT
Source organism: Polaribacter sp. L3A8 (assembly GCF_009796785.1). Lineage (NCBI taxonomy): Bacteria > Pseudomonadati > Bacteroidota > Flavobacteriia > Flavobacteriales > Flavobacteriaceae > Polaribacter > Polaribacter sp. L3A8. The sequence goes on along the minus strand of NZ_CP047026.1, from coordinate 825,627 downwards.
GTAATAAGATTTCAATTAGGTTCTTTTTAATGGTCCAAACAATACCCGCTTTATCTATATACCATTTATCTGAATGATAAAAGGAAGCAAATAATTTCTGTGCTTTTTCTAATGATTTGTGCTGATAGTAAAAAACAATTAGCGTAAGTGCTATGTCTAATTGCCCAATCATATTAAGGCTTTTCTTATTTAAATAAGGTTCTAATAACACAATTGCTTCTTCTTGATGCTTGGTGTAATTAAGGTTTAAGGCAAGTAATAAATGATGTTTCGCGGCAAAATCAGAATAATATTTTTGCTTATTCTCTTTCATATTCAATAGCATCAAATTTAAATATTGTAAAGATTCAGTAAACTTTTTGTTTCTAAAAAGTACGTTTGCAATAAGATACAAAACCTCTATATGGTAAAAAAGTTGTTTGTTTTTAGAGGTATGATTTTTAATTACTTGATAGGTGTTAATGATAAATTGTTCAATATTATAATAATCGAATTTTTGAGCAGAAGAAATACTGGTAATTTGAACTATTTGATACAGAGATTTAAACGATAATGAGTCTGATATGGTAATATGATGTTCTTGTAGTACGTTTTCTATAAGTTGTTTTATGTCTAAATTAGATTTGTTCTGTTGGTAATCTACAAGCGATTTTCTAATCTGTGCGTAAGCAATATTTAAATGATCTTCTAATAACAATTGTTGTTGGTTTTCTTTAAAATCAATAATCAAACCGTCTAGGTTTAAACTTTTATTTAAATGAGAAAACTGAATTTTAGTATGATAAATTTCATTTAAGATAGAAAATAGCTGATGTTCATTGGCTATCAGGATCGTTTTGTCTAAAATTTGATACCCAACTTTAATTTGTCCTTTTTGTAGAAAGTTTCTGGCAGAAAGAATATATTTTATTAATTTTATATCGATAGAGTTTTCTTCTTTCATACTTATGTTTGCCGTAAAATCTATTAATGATTGAAACAAACGCTTTCTTAAAGCATGTAATGCAGGCTTATTTTGTTTGCCGTAGAGTTTGTGAGCTAGTTCTGCAGACGATAAATTATCCGAAACAATCAGTTTTACTAACAGACTGTCTTTAGCATCTTTTCTTTTGTTTTTTTTATCTAGGTATAAGATAAAATCTTGTTGTTGTTCCTTTGTAAAAGTGCTTATTATTTCTTTTAAGTTTATCATTATGTCGTCAGTAAAATAGTAGTAAATATACTTATTTATTATAATATATAGTTGTATAGTTTATTTTAGTCGTTAGTAATTGTCTTAAAAAGAGTTTATAGAATTGTAAAACTGTTGCAAATTTGTATCATAATTATTAAACTAAATATTATGAATTATCAAACAACATCTTCTATTAATGAAGAAACTAAAAAAGAAAGTAAAAAGAACAAATCTAAAAATGAATCCAACCAAAAACCAACGTCGGCTTATGTTGGTGCTTCTTGGGGAGTTTTAATCATCGGACTCTTGTCTTATTGTATTGGTTTATGGAATGCTTCTATGGAGTTGAATGAAAAAGGGTATTATTTTGCCATTATTCTAATGGGAGTTTATGCTGTTATATCACTACAAAAAGTAATTAGAGATAAAGCAGAGCATATAAAAGTAAGTGATATTTATTATAGCATAAGTTGGGTAATTGTAATTGCATCGCTGTTATTATTAATTATCGGACTTAGAAATGCCGATTTACTTTTAAGTGAAAAAGGGTTTTACGGAATTTCATTTTTACTCAGTTTATTTGGTGCAATTACTGTACAAAAAAATACCCGAGATATTGATTTTATCAACAATAAAGCTACAGAAGAAAAATAGTTAGTTTGATAATGGTTTTTATACCAGAACCTCATAAGTTTAGACTTATGAGGTTTAAATGTTTCAGAAGAAGTTGTTCTGTTAAAATAAATGCAAAATAGGTTAATCTGTAATTTTATTTATAACTTTTCTATTTCTACCTTTGAATAGAAATTACCATCATTTGAAAAAATCAAAATTACTTATAATATTGGCATTTATTTCCATTTATGTTATTTGGGGATCTACTTATGTGTTTAATAAAATTGCAGTAACAGAATTATCGCCATTTTTTTTAGCGGGTATTCGTTTTACTACTGCAGGAGTTTTAATGATCATTTTAGCTGCTGTTTTAAAACATAATTTATCTATTTCTAAAATACAGCTTAGAAATGCGGCTATTGCTTCTTTTTTCTTTTTGGTATACGGCAATGGTGTTTTTGTTTGGGCTTTAAAGTATGTAGATAGTGGTTTTGGAGCCTTATTAGCATCTACCCAACCTTTATTTGTTTTATTTTTATTACGGTTAATAGACCAAAAACCGTTTCAAAAAAAATCGATGATTGGAGTGGTTTTAGGTATTTTAGGAATGTATTTATTGGTTAGTCAAAAAGAATTAACAACCTCAGAAGGAAGCTTGTTGGGGGTTTTTATGATACTAACTTGTGTTTTAAGTTGGAGTTATGGTAGTGTTTTTGTTTCAAAAGCAGAATTACCCAAAAGTCATTTAGTAAGCACAGGTTATCAAATGCTGGTGGCAGGTGTTATTTTATTTATAGCAAGTTTAAGTTTTAATGAAGAATGGGTTTCGCCATTATCTTGGAGCTTTAAAGTGCAAATTGCCATGTTTGTATTGATACTCTTTGGTGGAGTTATTGCTTTTACAGCCTTTAATTTTTTACTAAAAAATGTTGCAACAGAAAAAGTGTCTACTTCTGCTTATGTAAACCCTGTAATTGCTTTGTTTATGGGGTGGTTTTTTTTAGACGAAGTTTTAACTCTTCAATCAATAATAGCATCTATGGTGTTGCTAACAGGTGTTTATTTTATTACTTCTCGTAAAAGAATTGTAAAAGTAATCGAAGAAGAAAGAATAAAACCTTAAAATAATGATGATGAAAAATATAAATTCATTTTCTTTTATCAACCCTAAAAAATGGCCTTTTTTTTACGGTTATGTCGTTTTAATTATAGGTAGTATTGGCGTTTTATTTAGTATTCCGGGGCAGACTGTTGGGGTTTCTGTGTTTACAGATCCTGTAAAAGATGCTTTGGGCTTAACAAGAAACCAATTTAGCAACGCTTATTTAATAGGTACTTTAGTCAGTGCTTTTTTTGTAACAAAGGCAGGAAGGTTGTTTGATAAGTTTGGGGCAAGATTTGTAGCTTTTTTTGCTGCTTTTTTTTTAGGAGTCGCACTAATTCTTTTTTCTTATTCAGAAGGCATTAGTAATCACCTAAAATTATTTTTAAACTTAAAATCTTGGTTAATTCCTTTTGTGTTGCTAAGTTTTTTGTTTTTTTTAGTACGTTTTTGCGGACAAGGAGTATTAACCATGTCTTCTAGAAATATGGTAATGATGTGGTTTGATAAAAACCGAGGTAAAGTAAATTCTATTAGCAGTATTGCAGTTTCATTAGGTTTTTCTAGTTCGCCAATTTTGTTTAATTATTTAATTGATAAAAATGGATGGGAGGTAAGTTGGCAAATATTAGCGGTTTGTTTGTTTATTTTTAGTTTTTTAATCCTTCAGTTTTATAGAAATAAACCAGAAGATTTTGGTTTAATTCCTGATGGATTTATTTCTAAAAAGAAAAGTAAGAAGAAAATTAATAATTCTGAAATCAATTTTACCTTAGAAGAAGCTAAAAAAACTAGAGCTTTTTGGATGTTTGGTTTGGCTTTAGCCTTTAACAGTTTTTTTAGTACTGGGTTTACCTTTCATGTAGTTTCAATTTTTAAAACACAAGGTTATGAAAAAACAGATGCTATAGCTGTTTTTTTACCCATTTCTATAATAGCTATTTCGGTGTCTACACTTGCAAATATTTTAAGTGATTATATTCAGCATAAATTTTATCTTTTTATCATGATTTTTAGTGGTTTTTTGGCTGCTGTTGGACTTTTAATTTTAGACACTACAATAGGAATTTATCTTTTAATTATTGGCTTAGGGGTGTATAGTGGACTTTTTGCAGTTGTAAATGCAGTTACTTGGCCACGTTATTTTGGTAGAAATTATTTAGGTGCTATTACAGGTAAAGTAATGAGTTTTTTAGTAATAGCAAGTGCATTGGCACCAAGTTTATTTAGTTATTGTTTTACTATTTTTGGAAGTTATCGGTATATCAGTTATGTTTTATTGTCTTTTTTAGTTTTTTTATTCATAGGCTCTTTAACTTTAAGAAAACCAGATAATTCTTTAAAACCAGATATATAATATAGTTTTGTTGTTAAATATGAAAACCTTTTTAGGTATTGTTTTAAAAAAAATAGCCCTTAATTTTGAATGTAAAAAAAGCGATTAAATACATGTTGATAAGTACACTTGCTTTTGCTTGTATGAATTCTACTGTAAAATATTTAAAAGATGTGCCAACCTTCGAAATTGTGTTTTTTAGGTCTTTAGGTTCGCTGTTTTTTACGTTTGGTTTTTTATTAAAAAATAAAATACCCATGATTGGTAAAAATAATAAATTATTAATATTAAGAGCATTAGCAGGTACCACTTCTATGATTCTTTTTTTTATGTCTGTAAAATATTTATCTATTGGTACTGCCGTATCTATAAGATATATTGCACCAATTTTTTCGGCTATTTTTGCAGTGTTTTTATTAAAAGAAAAAATTAAACCTTTACAATGGTTCTTTTTTATAATTTCACTTGTTGGTGTTTTTGTTTTAAAAGGATTTGATCATCAGATAAATACAACGGGGTTAATTCTCGTTTTATTAGCATCTGTATTAAGTGGTCTTGTGTATGTTATTATCAATAAAATAGGAAAAAGCGAGCATCCTATTGTAATTGTAAATTATTTTATGTTGTTTGCTACAGTTTTAGGAGGTGTACTTTCTATTAATAATTGGGCAACTCCTAAAGGAATTGAATGGCTCTTTTTGTTGTTATTAGGTGTTTTTGGTTATGTTGGCCAAGTTTATATGACCAAAGCATTTCAAACAGCATCCACCAATATTGTGGCTCCTATAAAGTATTTCGAAGTAATTTATACGGCTACTTTTGGAGTCTTTTTATTTGGAGAAATTTATACTTTTTATAGTTTCTTAGGAATTGCCTTAATTATTGGTGGCTTAATTTTAAATATTTGGTATAAATCTAAATTGAAAAATTCATAGAAAGACTCAAAAAATTAGCATTCATTTTTCAATAGTTATTTATATCTTTCAACTTAAATAAAAATCATTGCAAACTACCACTGTTATTTATTGTATTCTAGCTTTGTTATTGAGTGTTTCAATAGCTTATTTTCAGTATTTTTTTAAACAAAAAAATAGCGCAAAAATTAATGTATTATTATTTGTTTTAAAAACAGTGAGTCTTTTTTTGTTGCTTTTATTATTGATAAACCCAACAATTAAGAGTATTGAGAATGAAAACATAAAACCTGTCTTAACTGTTTTGGTTGATGATTCTAAATCCATTCCCTTTTTTAAGGAAGATAAAAACATATCCCTTTTTTTACAAGAGATTCAAAATGATAGAAGTATTGCTGATAAATTTGATATTAATGCCTTTTCTTTCGGAAGGAAATTAAACCGTTTAGACAGCCTTTCTTTTTTAGATAGAGAAACTAATATTTACAAAGCAATAACTACAGTAAATCAATTATATGAGCATAAAATTGCACCAATAGTATTATTAACAGACGGAAACCAAACAATAGGGAATGATTATGAGTTTATCAATGCTAAGCAAAAAATATATCCAGTTGTTTTTGGGGATACTACTCTTTATAAAGATTTAAAAATAAGTCAGTTAAGCGTTAATAAATACAGTTACATCAAAAATAAATTTCCCGTAGAAGTATTACTGAATTATGAAGGTAAAGAAAACGTTATTTCTCAGTTTTCGATAGTTAAAAAAGGAAAAACCGTTTTTACAAAACAGGTGCAGTTTTCTGCAACGGATAATTCTAAAACAATCACAACAAATTTAACTTCTACTAAAGAAGGACTGCAGTATTACACAGCTTCTATTCGTAAAATTGAAGGGGAAAAAAACACAAAGAATAACGTTAAAAGTTTCTCTGTAGAAGTAATAGATGAGCAAACAAAAGTACTGATTTTAGCTTCTGTTTTACATCCAGATTTAGGGACATTAAAAAAATCGATAGAAAGCAATAAACAACGTGCTGTTTCTGTTTTTTTAATTGATGATTTTAAAAGTCAAATTAATGACTATCAATTAATTATGTTGTATCAACCAAATAATAAGTTTAATAAGGTTTTAATTGATATTAAAACGAGTAATAGCAACTATTTTTTAATTTCGGGAGCAAATTCAGATTGGAATTTTATCAATAAAAAACAATTAGGGGTCTCTAAAAAGGTACTTCATCAAACAGAAAATTATGGAGCCTTTTTTAGTAATTCATTTTTAACTTTTTTACAAAAGGATATCGGTTTTAATCAATTTCCTCCGCTTAAAGATCAATTTGGAGAGGTAGCAATTTCTAGAGAATACCAAACATTATTATTTCAAAATATTAACGGATTACAAACCAAACAGCCTTTATTAGCAACTTTAGAAATCAATAATCAAAAGTCTGCTATTTTATTAGGAGAAGGTTTATGGAGGTGGAGAGCCGCTAGTTTTTTAAACTCCAATTCTTTTCAAGATTTCGATACATTTATAGGAAACTTAGTACAATATTTAGCATCTACTAAAAAGAGAAATCGATTAGATGTACATGCAGAAAGTTTGTATTCTGATGCTGCTGTAATAGATATATCTGCCTTTTATTTGGATAAAAACTATCAATTCGATGCAAGAGCCTCCTTAGAGATTGCGATTACAAATACAGATACTAAAAAGGAAACAAAAATACCTTTTTCTTTAATGAATAACTCTTATCAAACAGAAATAGAGAATTTAGGTCCTGGAGATTACAGTTATATAGTATCAGTAATTGGACAACAAATAAAGAAACATGGTAAGTTTAAAGTAACAGCTAACCAAATTGAAGAACAGTTTACGAATGCAGATTCAAAAAAACTATTAAAATTAGCTGATAAATCAGGAGGGAAGTTGTATTTTAAAGATGAAGTAGAAAAATTAAAGAAAGCAATTTTAGCTGATAAATCATTTTATACCACCCAAAAATCAATTGTAAAAGAGCAACACTTAATTGATTGGCAGTGGGTTTTATTTTTTGTAATAGCTTTACTTACAGTAGAATGGTTTGTTAGAAAATATTATGGGAAAATTTAAAAAACAAAATTTTATATGAGATTTCACACAAGAAAATGGATAAAACCAGAAGATTTAAATCCGAATGGAACTTTATTTGGTGGTAGATTATTGCAATTTATTGATGAAGAGGTGGCTATTTATGCCATTATTCAATTAGAAACCGCAAGAACAGTAACAAAATATATGTCTGAAATAGATTTTATAAGTTCTGCAAAACAAGGAGATATTATTGAAATAGGAATTGATGTTTTAAAATTCGGAAATACTTCAATGACACTAACCTGTAGTGTTAGAAATAAGTTAACTAGAAAAACCATTATAGAGATAGACAAAATAGTGATGGTTTCTTTAGATGAAAATGGTCAGCCTAAAAAGCATGGAAAAACAGAAATTGAATATGTTAAAGATCGATTAGATTAGTATTTAATTGTTGCTGTTTTTAGTTATAATTTGCATGTGTACAATTGAAAAAACCTAAGGAAGATTGTGCTGATATAGATTGTTTTTAATGAAGTTATATTGTAAATTTGAAAGAATTTAAAAACAAAAATAAATGGCGAATAATCAAATGGATATTAAGTTTCCTAAAGGGGGCGTTTTTTTTATCATATTAGCAGTAATAGTTATAATTTTATTCTCTAAATCTACAGTAACTATTGGTCCTGGAGAAGGAGGGGTAATTTTTGAAGCTTTAGGAGATGGTATTAATACAGAAAAAACGTACGGAGAAGGATTTCAGATTGTTGCACCTTGGAATAGAATGATCGTAAGAAAAGTGCGTCAGCAATCAATTTCAGATGAAATGAATGTACTTTCTGTAAACGGACTAGAAGTTAAAGTAAACGGAACTATTTGGTACGAGCCAGAATTTTCTAATTTAGGTAAGTTAATTAAAACAAAAGGAGAAGATTATGAGCGTGAGTTGTTAGATCCTGCTATTAATGCAGCGGCAAGAAGCGTTGTAGGTCGTTATACTCCAGAGCAATTATATTCTAGTAAAAGAGATGTAATTGAGCAGGAAATTTTAGACGAAATTAAAATTGTTTTAAGAGATCAATTTTTATCAGTTACAAGAGTTTTAGTGGAAGATGTAAAGTTGCCTTCTACAATTAGAATTGCTATTGAAACAAAATTAAAACAAGAACAAGAATCTTTAGAATACGAGTTTAGAATCTCTAAAGCAAAGAAAGAAGCAGAAAGACAAAGAATTGATGCAGAAGGTAAAGCTGTAGCAAACAAAATATTGAATGCTTCTTTATCTGATAAGATTTTACAAGAAAAAGGAATTCAGGCTACTGTAGAATTGGCTAAATCTACAAACAGTAAAGTAATTGTAATTGGTTCTGGAAAATCTGGAATGCCAATTATTTTAGGAAATCAATAAGAAGTTTAACTTATTATAAATTTCTGTTGCTGTAAGGCAAACAATTTTAAAGGTAGTTAATATATTTTTTACAAATAAATATCAATTGAAAAATCCAGCTAACGCTGGATTTTTTTTATGCTTTTTTCTTTAATACTTAAAATTTTGTTAAACTCATTTTTTAGATGTAACTAAAGTGTTTCTTCTTAGTCTTATTAATGTAGTTGATGATGAAAGTTAAGGAGAGTTAAGAATACAAGTACAATTCATTTAAAAGAGTGATTTTATAACTTGTGTTAAACTAAGGAAAGGATCATTCTAAATAAGAGTAAAGGTATTTTTAGTTATAGTTAAGTTAGTTTTAATAGTTGATTAAGGTCAAAAGCATTCGTGTTTTTGGCCTTTTTCAATACAAAAAAAAGCCTTGAGAAAATTCTCAAGACTTTTAAATATTTATTATGCTTGTTAAGAGCATATAGCAGTTAAAGTAATTAATTCTTTACAGGAATTTTATCACGCTCAATCTTTCCTTTTTTAAGTGCTTTGTAGTTTTCGTAGCAATCTAATACAGCTTCAATCATTTGTAAATCAGAAGCCTTTTTAATAAAATATTCAGAGTAGTTACAATCGGTTAATAACTCAGTAAGCTCTTGTCTATCCATTTGTAGATATTCCATCATAACCTCTCTGTCAAACTTACCTGATAACATTTTACGTAAATTGTCTTCATTCTTCAATTTTTGTAATTTTTGTAATTGTTTAGGTTTTTTACCAAACAGATTGTATAAAAAATCAACAGGTTGAAACAATGCGGCAATAGGCGAGGAGAAGTCTTTTCCTTTAGGTTTACCTACTTCATAGGTCTGTGGTATTCCATTAATTTTAATCCTTGTAAATCGATCCTTAGGTACTTGTTTTATGTCAATTTCTAAAACTCCAATTAATTTGGTAGATTTTATAACAACTTCTCTAATTTCTTCTGGTTTTTCATATAAAGCAATTAACAATTCGTTTCCTTTTAATAAATCGTTTGTTATTTTTAGTTTTATAGACGCAAACCCTAAATACGAAACTAAAATAGTGTCATTCGCTTTTGTTGGCATTTCAAAAAAACCTCTATCGTTGGTAATTGTACCTTGTACACTATTTAGATTTAATATGTGTGCAGCACTTAAAGCTTTTTTAGTTTTTGCGTGAATAATTTGTCCTTTTAGTGTTGTAACACGTAAGGTATCGTTCTGAGAGGATGTACTTAAAGATGCGAATAAGCACAATATATATAATAGTCTTTGCATATTGCAATAATAGTAATAAAAGCGCTTAAAAAGGTTAATTTTATTGTAAAACCATGCGATTTTTTTACTGATGATGAAATTGTAGTGTTAAAAATATCTACTTGTAATAAAATAAGATAGTGTTTACACTAATTTAAAAAAAATTGAAATCTAAAAGAAGTGTAAAAGTGCGCACGAGAAGATTCGAACTTCCACGTTCTTGCGAACACAGCCCCCTCAAGGCTGCGCGTCTACCAATTTCGCCACGTGCGCTTTTTATTAAAGTAAAAAAAGGTTAAGCATGTGCTTAACCTTTTTTTTTGTGACCGGGCTGGGGCTCGAACCCAGGACCCTCTCCTTAAAAGGGAGATGCTCTACCAACTGAGCTACCAGGTCTATTTTGTAAACCGGTTGCAAATATACAATCAAACATTGGAACTATTAGTATTAAATTGAAAAAAAATTATAGATATTTGCATAAAAATAAAAATCAATGAAAATAGTATTATTAGGGTATATGGCTTCGGGAAAATCAAGTATTGGTAAACGACTTTCTAAAAAGTTGTCTATGAAGTTTTTAGACTTGGATGACTATATTATTGAGAAAGAAGGAATGCCTATTTCTAAAATATTTGAAACCAAAGGAGAAGTGTATTTTAGGTTAATAGAAAACACCTATTTGAAAGAAATTTTGGCCAAAGATGAAAATTTTATCCTTGCTTTAGGTGGCGGAACGCCTTGTTATGCAAATAATATGGAAGAAATTAATAAAGGAGAAACGATATCTATTTATTTAGAAGGAGGTACAGCAACGATGATAGAGCGTTTAATTAGAAAGAAAAGTAAACGTCCTTTAATAGCTTCTTTAGGTGATGATAAAATACCTGAGTTTGTTGCGAAACACCTTTTTGAAAGACGTCCTTATTACGAGCAAGCAAAAACACGCCTAAAAATAGACCATAAAACAAAAATGGAAGTCGCAGAAGAGTTAGCAACAATCTTAAACTAAATAAGCAATCGCTTCAGTTTCTTTTGTAGAAAACTCTACTTGTATGTGTTCTTTTATAGAAGTAGATAAAGAAATGCCCTTAAAGTCTGCCTTTACAGGGTATTTTTTATGGTTTCTATTCACTAAAACTGCTGTTTTAAATCGTTTTAACGGAACATCTAAAAAATGTTTAATTCCGTATATTAAAGTAGTTCCAGAGCTTAAAACATCATCAACTAAAATTAAAGACTTGTTTTTGTAGTCTGCAATTTCTAAAGAAGTAGTAACAGGTTTTAAAGGATGTTTTTTATCAATATTAACTTTACAAATAGTTACTTTTAAAGGTGATATCTCTTCCAAAACTTCTAATAATTTTTCAGCAAAAAGGTAGCCATTACCAACAATACCTGCTAGTATAATCTCTTTTTCCGAACTATTAGTTTCGTATATCTGATATGCAATTCTTCTAATTTTCTGAGAAATTTGCAATTGATTTAATATAATGCTACCTTTTGTTGTCATATTTCTTCTGTTGTATCGTCTTGGTAATTATCAATATCTCTTCTGTCTTTTTTTGTGGGTCTACCAGCTCCTTTTTTTCTGTAATAATCTTTTGCAAATTTTAAAAGATCTGTTTTTTCAAACTCTTCTTTTGGGGTAACATCTTTTCTATAAAGATCTACTAATTTTGCGCCGACTCTACTTACGGGTAAATCTAAAACTTTTATTTGATAATTGATTTGATTTTTTCGAACTAAAATCAATTCATCACCAAAAACTTCTTTAGATGGTTTTATGCTACTGTTGGCGATCTTAATTTGTCCTTTTTTACAAGCTGTTGTTGCCAAACTTCTTGTTTTAAAAACTCTAATACACCACAAATATTTATCAATTCTCATAAAAATAGTTAAAATATAACGTTTGTCTTTTTACAAAGGTATAAAATTGGTAAATTGCGTGCTCAAATTTTAAGATTAAATGAATAAAATAAAAAATATTTTTGCTTTTGCAATTATTTCAATTCTACTATATTCTTGTGGAAGTAGCAGTTCTACCGAGGTAGATAACTTTGATCACGAGGCACAAGCTTTAATCGATAATGATACTTTAGTTCAATTTCTAAAAAAACATTATTTTGATACATCTACAAAAACTGTTACAGCTTTGGTTGATGGAGCAACTGCGCTTTATGATGATGCTAAGTTAAAATCGATGAGTATTACCGAAAATGAAATTGATTATACATTATATTATTATGTAAATAATTTAGGTAGCCCAACAATAGATAAAGGAAAACCAACGGTTGTAGATTCTGTTTTTGTGAAATATAATGGACAAAGAATTGTAGATACAGAGAGTATTAGTGATTCTTTTGATAGTAGTTCAACTCCTATTTGGTTAAATTTAGTTAGACCTAATTTTACTAGTTTTGGAACAATTAGAGGTTGGTCTTATGGTTTTACCAATTTTAAAAGTGGTGATAATATTACTGATAATGGTCCTATTACCTATGAAAACGGAGGGAAAGGAATTTTATTTATTCCTTCTGGTTTAGCTTATGGAAATATTGGTAGCGGAAGTATTTCTGCAAATGAATGTTTACTTTTTTACATCGATTTGTATGATTTTGTAAAAGGTACAGATCATGAAAACGATGGTGTTGCTTCTATTGATGAAGATACTGATGGTAATGGAGATCCTAGAGATGATGATACCGATTTAGATGGTATCCCAAATTATTTTGATACAGATGATGATGGAGATGGTGTTTTAACAATCAATGAAGATGCAAATAAAGATGGTAATCCTGCAAATGATTTTAGCGATACAAACAATCCAACTTTACCAGATTATCTAAATCCGGATATAAAATAAAGTATTTAAAAAACACTAAAATTAGATACTATACAAACCTAAAATAAATTCTGGTTTATAAAAAAAGACTCTTAAGAAATTAAGAGTCTTTTTTTTTGTTATAAAGATGCCTTTTAAAAGATTTATTTTTTAAAACTGTAACATATTAGCATTAAGATAGAGCAAGGGGAAATAAGCTTTCTTAAAAATGATATTCACTTCTATATTCTTGTTAATTAGTGCTAAAAATTAGAATGTATAATTGCTAAAAAAAGTACAATGTTTATTTATTAAAAAGTTCTTTAAAATTTTTAAGAGTTATTGATGATAATTTTTATGTGTTTTCTTAAAACAAATAATTTAAATGTTAATAATTAGGATACTTAAATTTAATGCTATTAATTTTGGTTTTTTAATAATTTTAGTTTTGATAGTTGTTTTTTTGAAAATAAAAATGTGTTATTTGTAATAAAATGTTTAAGTTTACGTAATTATTAATCGAAAATTAACCAAACTATTAATTAAAAACAACTAAATTATGAAAATCCTTAAGAATTTATCAATTGTTTTAACTGTACTAATTTTGGCTTCTTGCCAGTCAGAAGCAGGAATTGAAACAGAAAACCTAAGTGAATCAATGACTAATGAATTAAAATTAACATTAGCAGCCGAACAAGTTACGTATGATGAAAATTTGCCAAAAGAATCTAAATTATTGTATGGAACTAAAGTTGAAATGATTGCTTTAGGGGATGGAAATTATGCCTTAGGAGATATGCTTTTTACTGATGAAGATTTTGCTGAATCTAATGTTAATGCAAAAGGACAAGGTGTATGGGATAGACGTGGTGGTAAATGGCCAAATAGCACTTTACTTTATAAGTACTCTTCTAGTATGCCTCAAGCTACTAAAAATAAAGTAGATAATGCTGCGCAATACATTACAAATAACACAGATCTTACTGTAAGAAAGTGGGTAAGTACAGATACTGCAGGATATGTATGGGTTAACTACAGTAACGATAGTGGATGTTCTGCTCAAATTGGCTATAGAAATAAAAAATCTCCAGGTCAATCTATGAACATCGCTTCAAATTGTTCAGAAGGTTCTACTATCCATGAATTTTTACATGCAGCTGGTATTGTTCATGAACAAAATCATTGGAACAGAGATGCTTATTTAACTGTTTTATATAATAATATTGATGATAACAAAGAGTTTAATTATGTAAAATTATCAGATGCAAATGGTTGGGAATATTCAGACGTAGTAGATGTAAATTCTATAATGATGTATGGGTCTTATTTTTGGCAAACTGCTACAGCAAAAGCAAATGGTTGGAGAACTATGAAAAAGATAGATGGTGGTACAATCGTTCCAAACAGAAGTTACATGACAACAAACGACAAAGCAATTATAAATGCTGTATACTAGTTATGTGTAAACATAATTTTTTATAAATTACTCAATAAAAATAGGTTAATAATTATAAAATTAAGCCAGTGAATTTATTTTCACTGGTTTTTTATTGTTTGATATTTTAGATTGATTAAGAAAAAACTTTTTCTAAGAGAGGTTTTGTGTTACGCTATTAGTTGTATTTACAATATATTTTTTAATTGGTCTGGTAAGGTGAATTGTTTTTAAATAGTTGTTTTGTTATTTCTAATAAACTCTTAAATAAGTCTATTATATTCTAAGAAGGTGTATTTTAATACAAAAAAAAAGCTCTTGAAATTTTCAAGAGCTTTTTTAATATTAAATAATTTGTGTGCTTATAACTTTAAAGAAAGTCCAAATATTATTTGATTCGTTCTGTTATCTACGGTAAATTTATCAGCAAACTTAGCTTCGTTTCCAGATAAACCTCTTTCCCAACGTACATCTATACCTATATTACCAAACTCTACTCCAGCTCCCATTTGAAGTCCTACAGAGAACTTATCAAGTTCATCAGAAGTCAAATCTTGAAAAGTAATTTCATCATCTAAAATGTATTGAAAAGAAGGACCAATAAAAACATTTGCAAATCCTAAGAATTTTTTACCTACTAAAACAGGTACATCTAACTTCTTAAATGAATAATCATCTGAACCGACTGCTTGCTCAAACTCTGTCTTAACTTGTGTATAAACAATTTCTGGTCTTACATACAAACCTAAAACAGGGATATCTCCACGAAACCAAATTCCTGCATGATAACCAGATTTAGCTTTTGCTCCATCAACTACATCAGTTCCTAAACTTTCAACAGAGTCGTCTCCACTATTATTGTAGTTTACACCAGCTTTAATACCAAAATCTACTTGAGCGTTTGACACTTGGTTAAAACCAAAAGCCAAAAACATCATTAAAATTACTTTTTTCATCATTTTTTTTATTTAAAGTTAATACAAGTACGCTTTAAACTTAAAACGCATTTATTTTCTAGAAATTACTTTTTTAACAGCTTTAACAACTGCAGCAGCATCTAAACCATATTTAGCCATTAACTGTTCTGGTGTTCCAGATTCTCCAAAAGTATCATCTGTACCAACAAACTCTTGCGGAGTAGGGGTGTTTAAAGCTAATGTTCTTGCAACACTTTCACCTAAACCACCTAACTTATTATGTTCTTCAGCAGTTACAATACAACCTGTTTTAGCAACAGACTTTAAAATTATTTCTTCATCTAAAGGTTTAATTGTGTGTATGTTAATTACTTCTACAGAAATTCCTTCTGCTTCTAATTGTTCTGCTGCTTGTAAAGATTCCCAAACTAAATGACCTGTAGCAACAATTGTTACATCAGTTCCTTCTGTTAATTGTATTCCTTTACCAATTTCAAATTTTTCATCAGTTGGCATAAATACAGGCACTTTTGGGCGACCAAAACGTAAGTAAACAGGTCCATCAAAATCTGCAATTGCAATCGTTGCTGCTTTTGTTTGGTTGTAATCACACGTATTAATAACGGTCATTCCTGGTAACATTTTCATTAAACCAATATCTTCTAATATTTGGTGTGTTGCGCCATCTTCTCCTAAAGTAACTCCTGCATGAGATGCACAAATTTTTACGTTTTTACCAGAATATGCTACAGATTGACGAATTTGGTCGTACACTCTACCTGTAGAAAAGTTAGCAAATGTTCCTGTAAAAGGAATTTTACCTCCAATTGTTAAACCAGCAGCAATACCAATCATGTTTGCTTCTGCAATACCAATTTGGAAAAATCTCTCAGGGTTTTCTTCAATAAATTGATCCATTTTTAAAGAACCAATTAAATCTGCACATAAGGCAACTACGTTTGGGTTTGTTCTTCCTAATTCTGTTAAACCATCTCCAAAACCTGAACGCGTGTCTTTCTTTTCTGTGTACGTGTATTTCTTCATTATATAATTGTGTTGTATTGTGTTGTAAAATTTGCGTAAAAATAAACTTTTATTTTGCTTTAGAGAAGAGAAAAGTTTATTAAGAAGTAAGACTGTTTAAAATAGTACAATTAAGTCTTGTAAAAGAAAGCTAAATCAGCTTAAAAATTACCCTTAAAAATTCCATGAATAAAAAGGCCTACCGTCTAAAATAGCGATAAAAAAATAAGCTCTTTTTTATAAAAAAGAGCTTACGAATACTTAACTAAAAGATTTTATTTATTTATCTGTAACGTCTTTTTAAGTTCCAAACGATAGAACTTGTTTGACTAAAATTCTTTGCTTGTGTTCCTACTTTGTTTTCTGTGTTTGCTTTTTGATTACTTGTTCTCATCATTATTTTTATTTTGCGGGTGCAAAATTAGTTGGTATCCAAGCCTTAGAAAACAATAGTTTTAATGAGTTTGTATAGTATATTACCTTTTATCCAGGTAAATATATAATTATCTCATTAATAGAGTATAAGTAGTCATTTTGTTTTATAAAATCATCAATTCTTTATAAAGTTTATGAACCGGCAAGCCTACTACATTAAAATAACTGCCTTCTAAATTATCAATAGCTATAAAACCAATCCATTCTTGAATTCCGTATGCACCAGCTTTATCAAAAGGTTTATAATTCTTGATGTAATAATTTATTTCATCATCAGAAAGCTCTTTAAAAGAAACGGTAGTTACATCACTTATAATCTTCTTAAAAAATTTGCTTTTTATACTTATCGATGTAATTACTTCATGTTTTTTGCCAGATAAAGATCTTAACATATTAAAAGCATCAGCTTCGTCTTTTGGTTTACCTAATGCTTTTTCATCTAACCAAACAATGGTATCGGATGTAATTAATAAATCCTTTTCGGTTAAATTACTAAATGCTTGCGCTTTTAAATCCGCTAAAAAATCGGTAATTTCTGTTCCTTTTAATTCAGGAGGATAAATTTCTTCTACCTCTTTAAGCTGAATCTTAAAATCGATGTCTAAATCTTTAAAGAATTGTTGTCTTCTTGGAGATTTTGAGGCTAGTATTACGTTGTATTGTTTTAATTTTTCTCTTAACATTTGTTTCTTTTGTAATTTCTGCAAAGGCAGGAATCTGTTTTTATTATTTTATTTTAAACAATACCATCGATAATATACCAAAAAGCATCACTATTTTCATCAAACTGCTTAGTTTAGAAAAGTCTTTCTTCGTTTCTGAAATCCATAATTGATACATAAAATAAAGGAATGGAAATAGAATAAAGACAATTCCATAACCTAAAAGGAGTATGTCTTCTTTTAAGGATTGTAGCACTATCAATAGAAATACCAATAATATGGCACTAAAGAAAAAAGCGACTTTAGAAGCTCTTTTTCTACCGAAAATAATGGGTAAAGTTTTTGCTTTTATTTTTAAATCGCCATTTATGTCTTCTATATCCTTTATAATTTCTCTAATAAAATTGGTTAGAACAGAAAAAACAATGTAGGTAACTGTAATTAGTAACAAACGGATTCCGGTGCCAATATTACTCATTACTTCTAATAGATTACTACTATGAGGTTTGGGCTCATTAAATAATACAGTGATAAAAATAACCAAACCTAAAAGAATAGAAACTACTAAATTACCAATTAAAAATGTTTTTTTTAGGTATTTAGAGTATAAAAACAATGCTAAAATGGTTCCTAAAAAGATAAAAATGTATTCTGTGTTTTCTGTCGTTATAGATACATAACTTCCTATAAATAATCCTAAAAGACTCGTAAAAGAATACAGAAACCATGCCTTTTTTATAGTAATAGAATTTCCTATAATAAGTTTTGCTGGTTTGTTTATTTTATCGGTATCAATATCAAAAATATCATTAATAATATAACCACCAGCCGTAATTAATAGAACGCTAAAAGTAAGTAGTGTAAACTGATAATGGGTTAAAGTAATACCTGTATATGTAGTGTGAATTAACGTGTAGTTTTTAAAACTAATATTACTAAAAAAAATAGAATCTATTAAAGCGTACTTGGTTAAAACCATTGTTAATAAAACCATAAAGAGGTTTTTATAACGAATAAGTCTTAAAAAATCCATTATCCGTTAAAGCTCTTTTTAATTCGTGCTAAATCTCGTTTGTTGTCTCTGTCTTTTAATACTTCACGTTTGTCATGTGTTTGTTTACCTTTTGCTAAGGCAATTTCTAACTTGGCAAAACCTCTATCATTAATAAACAAGCGTAAAGGAACAATGGTATTTCCTTTTGCTTCAACATCTTTTCTTAAAGAACGTAATTCGCGTTTATTCATTAACAATCTACGCTCACTTTTAGGTTTGTGGTTAAAGTGATGCCCAAACATGTATTCTTGAATGTACATATTAACAATAAACAATTCTCCGCCTTCATTAAATTCACAAAAACTCTCTGTAATTCTAGCCTGACTTAAACGAATCGATTTAATTTCCGTTCCTGTTAACTGAATTCCAGCCACGTATTTGTCTAGAATTTCAAATTCGAAACGTGCTTTTTTGTTCTTTATGTTTATATTTTTCTGAACAGCCATTGACTGATTTTTATTTAAATAATTTTAACAAAGATACATTTTTACTTTGGTCAAAGAAATGTAATTTTGAAATCTATTACCCACTCAATAAAACAAAACCAATGAAGTATTTACCAATTCTTTTTTTAGCTTTTTTAATTTCTTGTAAACCGTCTGAAAACAAGTTAACTGCACAGCAAATCATAGATAAAACTATTTTGTATGCTGGTGCTGATAAAGTGGCTAATTCAGAAATTAAATTCAAATTTAGAGACAAAGAGTATGTTGCTTATCGAGAAAACGGTAATTATAAATTAATTAGAGAGTTCGATTCTGTTATAGATGGTCTAACAAATGACGGTTTTAAAAGGTTTATCAATCTAGAAGAGCAAAAACTGTCTAAAGTAGATTCTTCTAAATATGCTAATGCCGTAAATTCTGTACATTATTTTTCTGTGTTGCCTTTTGGGTTAAATGACAAAGCTGTAAATAAAAAATTATTGCCATCAGTCACTATAAAAGGAAAAGAATATTACAAAATAGAAGTTACATTTTCTGAAAATGGAGGAGGAGAAGATTTTGAAGATGTTTTTATTTATTGGATTGGTAAAGAAGATTTTTTAGTTGATTATTTAGGGTATTCCTACCATACAAACGAAGGCGGAAAAAGGTTTAGAGTTCTAAAGGAACAATGTGTAAAAAACGGAATTCGTTTTGTAGATTTTCATAATTACAAGCCTTTAAATAAAGAAGTTTCTCTAGTTGATATTGACAAAGCTTATGAAAATAATACCCTTAAAAAAGTTTCTGAAATTGTTTTAAAAGATATTGAGGTAAAAGTTTTAGAGTAAAATTAAAAGTTATTTTTTTGAAGCTATTTTCTGCTTGGAGTTTATCTTGAGCGAAGTCGAAAGACACTCGCTTTTTTTATTCTGAAAAAGCATAAAAAAGAGCTCAAACAATTGCTGCAATCAGGGCTAGAAATTTGCTAATTTGTTTTAGAACTAGAAAATAATTTAATTTTTTATCAACCTAAACCTTAAGTAATCTATTTTTTTAGAAAGCATTTAAACATAAATATTACTCAACGTTCTCTATAACACTCATTTTTTATTTTGTCATTGCGAAGTTTACTTTTTTGTAAACTGTGGCAACCTCTATATAATCAACAGATTTCTTTGTTGCTAGCAATGATGCTAATTAATTTAAGAAATAAAACAACTAATCTACTTTTATAATTTTACTCGTTTTTTTATCACCAGTAATTGTTACAATGTATAAACTAGCATTGTTGTCATCGTCCATGTCTTTGTACTTTTTTTCTCCCAAAATTTTATTGACAAAAGCAGGAGTCGTGTTGCTATGCCCAACCACTAAAACTGTTTTTCCTTTTGTTTCTTGCTGAAAAATAGAATCGTACATTTTACTAGGGTTGTACTTTATGATTTCTAAATTTTTACTTTCTGCAGTTGGAGTTGCAGTTTGTAGGGTTCTGTTGTAATTTGTAGAATAAATAGCATCAAATTGTACATTTTTAAAATGATTTGCCCATTTTTTAGCTCTTTCTTGCCCGTTTTTATTTAAATCAGGATTTCTATTTGTTTTGTCTGTTCTGTCTTTTTCTGCATGGCGAATTAAATAATACGTTGTAGTTTCATTAGAAGTACAAGAAGTTAGAACAGTAAAAGCAAAAATAAAAAGGAGTAAAAAATTCTTCATAAAAGTTAATTTAAAGAACGAATATACTTAAAAAAGAAAAAGTGATGTTTAAAAACATCACTTTTTCCTTGCGAACTTCACTATTAATAATGTCTGTGTTAGAGGCTTTAGTAACAAATAAAAGATTGCTTTGTTTCTCGAAATGACATTAATTTTAAGTACTCTCAATTAAATCAGACTGATTTCTAAACACCAACTGATCATCAAAAGCATCAATTAAAATAATACTATCTGTGGTAATTTTACCAGACAATATTTCTTTAGAAAGCTGGTTTAAAACTTCTTTCTGAATAACTCTTTTTACAGGTCTTGCTCCAAATTCTGGCTGATACCCTTTTTCAGCTAAATATTTAATAGCTTCGTCCGTTGCATCTAAAGTAATTTCTTGCTTACCAATCATTTTCTTTAAGTGTTCTATTTGTAATTTTACAATTTCAAATATATTACCCTTGGTTAATGGCGTAAACATAATTACATCATCAATTCTGTTTAAAAACTCTGGTCTTACAGATTGTTTTAATAAGGCTAAAACTTCTATTTTAGCCAATTCGGTTACAGCATCTAAATCTGCTTTTGGATCGCTAAATTTATCCTGAATTATATGACTACCAATATTAGAAGTCATAATAATGATGGCATTTTTAAAATCGGCAACACGTCCTTTATTATCAGTTAACCTTCCTTCATCTAACACTTGCAATAACACGTTAAAAGTATCTGGATGCGCTTTTTCTATTTCATCTAAAAGTACCACAGAATAAGGTCTTCTTCTAACAGCTTCTGTTAATTGACCACCTTCATCATAACCAACGTATCCCGGAGGCGCACCAACCAATCTACTTACAGAATGACTTTCTTGATATTCACTCATATCTATACGAGTCATAGCGTTTTCATCATCAAACAGGTATTCTGCCAAGGCTTTAGCCAACTCTGTTTTACCAACACCAGTGGTTCCTAAAAACAAGAAACTACCAATAGGTTTATTAGGGTTTTGCAAACCAGCTCTAGAGCGTCTTACGGCATCAGAAACAGCAACAATAGCTTCTTCTTGTCCAACTACTCTTTTGTGTAATTGTGCTTCTAATCTTAACAGTTTTTCACGCTCAGACTGAATCATTTTTGTAACCGGAACTCCAGTCCATTTTGCAACTACTTCCGCAATATCATCATAAGTTACTTCTTCCTTTATTAAAGATTTTTCAGATTGATTATCTGCCAATACTTTTTGAAAACCTTCTAAATCTTCTTGGGCTTTTTTCATTTTCCCATATCTAATTTCGGCTACTTTACCATAATCTCCATCACGTTCTGCTTTTTCTGCTTCAACTTTTAAATCTTCTATAGCAGCTTTTGCATTCTGAATATTATCTACCACCTCTTTTTCAGATTTCCACTTCGCATTCATTTCATTGCGTTCTTCTTTTAGATTTGCTAAATCAGAGCGTAAAGATTTTAACTTAGTTTCGTCTTTTTCACGTTTAATGGCTTCAATTTCAATTTCTAACTGCATCACTTTTCTGTCTAAAACATCAAGCTCTTCTGGTTTAGAATTTATTTCCATACGCAGTTTTGCCATCGCTTCATCCATTAAATCAATGGCTTTATCTGGTAAAAAACGGTTGGTAATATAACGCTGAGATAATTCTACAGCACCAATAATAGCCTCATCTTTAATACGAACCTTGTGATGTGTTTCATACTTTTCTTTAATTCCTCTTAAAATAGAAATAGCACTTTCTGTATCAGGTTCATTAACAATTACTTTCTGAAAACGTCTTTCTAAAGCTTTGTCCTTTTCAAAGTATTTTTGATATTCATCCAACGTAGTTGCACCAATTGCACGCAACTCTCCACGCGCTAAAGCTGGTTTTAAAATATTTGCGGCATCCATGGCTCCTTGTCCGCCACCAGCACCAACTAACGTGTGAATTTCATCAATAAAAAGTACAATATCACCATCGGAATTTGTTACCTCTTTAATAACCGCTTTTAAACGCTCTTCAAATTCTCCTTTATATTTTGCACCTGCAATTAAAGCACCCATATCTAAAGAAAAAATAAGTTTTCCTTTTAGATTTTCTGGTACATCTCCATCTACAATTCTGTGTGCTAAACCTTCTGCAATAGCAGTTTTTCCGGTTCCTGGTTCTCCAACTAAAATTGGATTGTTTTTTGTTCTACGAGATAAAATCTGTAATAATCTTCTAATTTCTTCATCTCTACCAATTACAGGGTCTAACTTACCATCTTCGGCTAATTTGTTTAAGTTTTTAGCATATTTATTTAAAGAATTATAGGTTTCTTCTTGACTTTGAGAAGTTACTCTTTCTCCTTTTCTTAATTCGTCTATAGCAGCTTGTAAGTGTTTTTCTGTAACTCCTTGGTCTTTTAAAACTTGTGCAATATTGCTTTTAGATTTAAAAATAGCTAGAATTAAATGTTCTATAGAAACATAATCATCCTTCATTTTTTTAGCAATTACAGCTGCTTCTGTTAATGTTTTACTTGCTTCTCTAGATAGCATTAATTCTGCACCAGAAACTTTAGGTAAACTCTCTAATTGTTTGTCTAAAATTTGTTCTACAATAGTAATATTGATGTTCAATTTTTTCAAAAGAAAAGGCAAAACATTTTCATCTACTTGTGTTAAAGCTTTAAAAATGTGCTCGTTTTCTATTTGATTATGACCAAAACCTTGCGCAATCTGTTGCGCCATTTGTATGGTCTCTTGCGATTTTGTTGTATAATTGTTAAAATTCATTTTCTAAGTTTTTGTTTTTTTTTGATAACTATAAAGCAATTTTAATACCATCTATTTTTTAAGTTTAAAGTAAGTCAAAATGTCTGTAAAGTGTTGTTTATACTGACTTTTTGTCTGTTGAAAGTTTACTATATTTACACCGACAAATAACAAAAAACAATAAATGGGTATATTTAATAAGATTTTTGGAGGTAATGATGAAGGTAAGGAAAAAGAAGCAAAAGTGTCATACTTAAAGTGGATTCCTTTAACTTCTATGGAGCAGTTAGAAGAAATAAAAGAAATTTCTAAAACCGAAGCCGTATTAATTTTTAAACATTCTACACGTTGTGGAATAAGTAGTATGGTAATTAAGCGTTTTGAGGCTCTTTTTACAGAAGACCATCAAGATTTAAAAGTTTATTATTTAGATTTATTAAATTATAGAGATATTTCTGATGAAGTAGGATATGCGTTTCAGGTGATGCATCAATCTCCTCAATTAATTATCGTAAAAAATGGGGTTTCTGTAGAGAATACGTCACATTATGATATCGCAAATACAAATTTATCAAGATTTATATAGTTTAAACTTGCATTAAACCTTATTTAAGTCTTATTTTTGTCTTTTAAAATTTTTAATCGTTTGGCAGAAATAAACACTTCAGTAAAAAAAGTAGGTAAGGAATTATACGGATATCAAAAAGATGCTCTTCAAGAGATTTTTAGAAGGTTTGAGGATGCGCCCAAAGATTATCATCTATTGTATCAATTACCAACAGGGGGTGGGAAAACAGTAATTTTTTCTGAAATTGTAAGACGTTACTTAGAAACTTTTAAAAAGAAAGTTTTAGTTTTAACGCATAGAATTGAGTTGAGTAAGCAAACCTCTAGAATGTTAAAAGAGTTTGGTGTTTCTAATAAGATCATCAATTCTACAGCAGTATTAGACGATCAAGATGATTTTAATTGTTTTGTGGCAATGGTTGAAACCTTAAAAAATAGGTTGAATGATGATAAACTAGATATTTCTGATATTGGTTTGGTAATTGTGGATGAGGCGCATTATAATTCATTTACAAAAATCTTTAAATTTTTTGATGAATCTTTTATACTTGGTGTTACTGCAACTCCTTTAAGTTCTAACATTAAATTACCAATGTATGAGAATTATCAAGAATTATTTGTTGGAGAAACAATTCAGCATTTAATTGATAATGAGTATTTAGCAAGCGCAAACTTATATTCTTATAACGTTGGTTTAACATCTTTAGAAGTAGGAGCAAATGGAGATTATACGGTAAAATCTTCAGAAGATTTATATACCAATTCAGACATGCTTTCTAAATTGGTTTCGGCATATGAAGAAACTGCAAAAGGAAAGAAAACCTTAATTTTTAATAATGGTATTAACACCTCTATACAAGTGTTTCATGCCTTTAAAAAAGCAGGATATCCTATTGCGCATTTAGACAATACAAATACAAGAAGTGAGCGTGAGCTTATTTTAAAATGGTTTCATAAAACACCAGGTGCAATTATTACCTCAGTTAGTATTTTAACAACAGGTTTTGATGAGCCAACTATTGAAGCAATTATTTTAAATAGAGCAACAAAATCGTTAACCTTATACTACCAAATGATTGGTCGTGGTTCTAGGGTTTTAAGCGATAAAAGCACTTTTGATGTAATTGACTTAGGAAACAATTTTCATAGATTTGGCCCTTGGGGAGCAGATTTAGACTGGGAAAAAATGTTTAGAGCACCAGACTATTATTTAAATGCAATTCTTTCTGATGAAGATATAGAAAGCACCTTTAGATATGAGTTAACTGCGGATGTTAAAAAAGAGTTCGAAAAATCTACCGATACTTATTTCGATATGAAAAAAGTATATATAGATACCATTAGGCAAGGAGAATCTTCTAAAAGGGTACTAGAAAAATCGATTGTACATCATGCAAAAATGTGTATAGAAAATAGTGAAGACGTTTTTGATGCACTAATTTTAGCTAAATTACTAGGAGAAGAAATTGATGATAGAATTAATAGATACGCCAAATGTATTTCTAAAAGTACACACAATTTTGTAACCTGGTTAAAAGACGATTATAGAAAGAAATTAAATGCTTATTTAAGATCTAATTTTGATGAAGATTACGAAGAAATTCATGGTCATCCACCAATTGAAGAATAAAATATAAAAATAAAAAGTGCTGAATAATCAGCACTTTTTTTATGGGTGAAAAAGTGTTTTTTGGTAATAAAAATTTTGTGTTTCAACGTTTATTTTAAAATTTATCTTTATTTTTTAGATATAAACCTCTATAAAATCACTGTTTATAAGGAAAAAAAATAATTTCATTTTTTTTTGACTTTTGTTTTTTATATTCAAAAATAATATACATTTGCTTAACTTATTTAAGTAAAATGTATAGTTTTTCTTATTTCGGAAATATCTTTCTATCGGAGAATGAAAGTTATATCGCATTTTGGAAATGCAACGAAAAAATTAAGGTATCTCCATTTTCAATTCTTCCAGAATTGCAGCTTTTCTCAAAGTTGCATGTTGTTTACTTGCAAATATTACAGTGATAACATCTTTTTTTTTTTAAGGTTATAATTTCTATTCTAAAACAGTTTTTTTGTTTTAGCTTAGACATATTTATCATACAGTTAATTTAAAAGCAAAAGTGAATACAAAATATATAGATTTAGTCGAGCAAACGTTCGATTTTCCACAGGAAGAATTCAAAACAGAAAATAACAAATTGTTTTGGCACGGAATTAATTTAATGGAATTAATAGAGCAATATGGTTCTCCATTAAAATTTACATACTTACCAAAAATTTCAGAAAACATCAACAAAGCAAAAGGTTGGTTTCAAGAAAGTATCGATAAACATAACTATAAAGGAAAGTACTTTTATAGCTATTGTACAAAAAGCTCTCATTTTAAACATATTTTATATGAGGCTCTAAAAAATGATATTCATATAGAAACGTCTTCTGCTTTTGATATTGATATTGTAAATAAGCTTAAAAAAGAAGGCAAAATAAAAGATAATACATATGTTATTTGTAATGGATTTAAACGCGATCAATACATTAAAAATATTGGAGGCTTAATTAATTCTGGACATAAAAACGTAATTCCGATTATAGATAATTTCGAAGAAATTAATCTTTTATTAGATGAAACAGATAAAAAAATAAATGTAGGTATTAGAATCGCATCCGAAGAAGAGCCTAAATTTGAGTTTTATACCTCTAGATTAGGTATTGGGTATAAAAATATTGTTGCTTTTTATGAGCGTGAAATAGCTGGTAACAAACAAGTTGATTTAAAAATGCTACATTTTTTTATCAATACAGGTATCAAAGACAACGCATATTATTGGAATGAATTGATGAAGTGTTTAAGAGTTTACATCAACCTTAAAAAAGTATGCCCAACTTTAGATAGCTTAAATATAGGTGGTGGTTTTCCTATAAAAAACTCATTGGCTTTCGATTATGATTATCAATATATGATTGATGAAATTATCAACCAAATAAAACAAGCCTGTGATGAAGCAGAAGTAGATGTTCCTCATATTTTTACAGAATTCGGGAGCTTTACAGTAGGAGAATCTGGTGCAGCAATTTACGAGATTTTATATCAAAAGAAACAAAATGATAGAGAACGTTGGAACATGATAAACTCTTCATTTATAACTACTTTACCAGATGCTTGGGCAATTAATAAACGTTTTATTATGTTGCCAATTAATAAATGGAATAAACAATATGAACGTGTTTTATTAGGTGGTTTAACTTGTGATAGTGATGATTATTACAATTCTGAACAACACATAAACGGAATATATTTACCTGTGTTCGAAAAAGAAAATCCGTTGTATATCGGTTTTTTTAATACAGGAGCGTATCAAGAATCTGTTGGTGGTTTTGGTGGGTTACAGCACTGCTTAATTCCGCATCCAAAACATCTCATTATAGATAGAGATGAAGCCGGAAACATCACCACAAAAATATTTAAAGAGCAGCAAAAAAGTAGCGAAATGCTATCTATTTTAGGGTACTAACAAAGAAATACAATGGGTTTAAACCTATTGACAAATGAAATATAAAATGAACACAAATAAAACATATGCAGGAATTCCACAAGAGTTTGGAAACCTGTCAACATCTAAAGTAGTAATTATTCCTGTTCCTTATGATGGAACAAGCACTTGGCAAAAAGGAGCAGATAAAGGACCTCAAGCTTTTTTAGATGCATCAGAAAACATGGAGTTGTATGATATTGAAACGGATTCTGAAGTATATAAAGAAGGCGTTTATTTAGCAGATGCAATTACAGAAAATTCTTCTCCAGAGGCAATGGTAGAAGAAGTACATCAAATCACAAAAAAGTACATCAACAGAAATAAATTTGTAACTGTTTTTGGTGGTGAGCATTCTGTATCAATAGGAACTATAAGAGCTTTTAACGAGTGTTTTAGTAGTTTAACGGTTTTACATATTGATGCACATGCAGATTTAAGAAAAGAATATGATGGTTCTAAATGCAACCACGCTTGTGCTGTTTATGAAGCTAACCAAAATACAAATTTGGTGCAAGTTGGTATTAGAAGCATGGATATTTCTGAAAAAAGAGAAATGAATTTAGATAAAGTTTTCTTTGCACATGATATGGCTGTAAATGAAGACTGGATGGATGATGTTGTAGATCAATTAACTGAAAATGTTTTTATTACGTTTGATTTAGATGCGTTAGACCCTTCAATTATGCCATCTACAGGAACTCCAGAACCAGGTGGATTGTTTTATTACGAAACTTTAGAATTTTTAAAATTAGTTTTTAAACAAAAGAATGTGGTTGGTTTTGATATGGTAGAATTATGCCCTAATGAAAGCGAAAAATCATCAGACTTTTTAGCAGCAAAATTGTTTTACAAAATGTTAAGCTATAAATTTGCTTCTAATGATGATAGTTATGATAATGGTGATGATGCAAAAGATGCAAATCCATTTAGTAAATTGTCTAAGTTTAAAGATGATGATAACGACGATTTTTAGTCCTGTAAAATGATCAAAAACATCGAGAACATTGAGCTTCATTATTTAACGTTAACAGATTACAAACAGTTAAAAGAAGCAATGATTCAGGCATATTCAAGTATGCCAGGTTCTTATTGGAGAGAAAATCAAATTAAATCTTTGATTGATAAATTTCCAGAAGGACAAGTTATTATTAAAGTAAATGGTGAGTTAGCAGGTTGTGCATTGTCTATTAAATTAGATTATGATAGTTTCGACGATCAGCATACGTATGAAGATATTACAGGGAATTATACCTTTGATACGCATGATGAAAATGGAGATGTTTTATACGGAATTGATGTTTTTATTAAAAAAGAATACAGAGGTTTACGTTTAGGTAGAAGGCTGTATGACTATAGAAAAGAACTTGCCGAAAAACAAAATTTAAGAGGAATTGCATTTGGAGGTAGAATTCCGAATTATCATAAATATGCAGCAACTTTATCACCAAAAGAATATATAGAAAGTGTTAAGCGTA
Organism: Polaribacter sp. L3A8; assembly: GCF_009796785.1. NCBI lineage: Bacteria > Pseudomonadati > Bacteroidota > Flavobacteriia > Flavobacteriales > Flavobacteriaceae > Polaribacter > Polaribacter sp. L3A8. The sequence goes on along the minus strand of NZ_CP047026.1, from coordinate 796,936 downwards.
AAGAAATTCATGATCCAGTTTTAAATTTTCAAATTTCGAATGATTTTCATCCTTCAAAAATTTTAAAAGGATATTTAGAAGGTGATGAAAATTCTGGTGAGTTTGCGGTTTTGTTAGAATGGGATAATATTTACTATGAGAAAAAATCTAAAAAAGCAGCTACAAAGAAAAAGGTAGTTCGTTTAGGATTGATTCAGTGGCAAATGCGTTTGTATAAAGATTTGGAAGAATTAATGCAACAAGCAGAGTATTTTGTAGACGCAGTTTCTGCTTACAGGTCTGATTTTGCGTTGTTTCCAGAGTTTTTTAACGCTCCGTTAATGGCAGATAATAATCATTTACCAGAGTCGGAAGCAATTAGAGAATTGGCAAAATATACCCCAGAGATTGTTCAGAAATTTTCTGAGTTGGCAATTACGTATAACATTAATATTATTACTGGTAGTATGCCAGAAATTAAAGATGAATTGTTGTACAATGCAGGTTATATCTGTAAAAGAGATGGATCTACAGAGCGTTATGAGAAATTGCATGTTACCCCAGATGAAGCAAAAGTTTGGGGAATGCAAGGTGGAAATGAGTTAAAGACGTTTGATACGGATTGTGGTAAAATTGGCGTATTAATTTGTTATGATTCTGAGTTTCCAGAATTAAGTAGACTTTTAGCCGAAGAGGGAATGGATATTTTGTTTGTTCCGTTTTTAACGGATACGCAAAATGGATATTCTAGAGTACGTCATTGTGCACAAGCTAGAGCTATAGAAAACGAGTGTTACGTAGCTATTGCTGGTAGTGTTGGTAATTTACCAAAAGTAAATAATATGGATATTCAGTACGCACAATCTATGGTGTTTACGCCTTGCGATTTTTCTTTTCCTGCAAACGGAATTAAAGCAGAGGCAACCACAAATACCGAAATGATTTTAATTGCGGATGTAGATTTAGATTTACTAAAGGATTTAAACCAGTTTGGTAGCGTACGAAATTTAAAAGATAGAAGAACAGATATATTTGAAGTAAGAAAACTTCCAAAAAAATAAAAAAACAAAATGAGCAAACCTATTACAAATTTTATAGAAAAATACTTTTTACACTTTAACGCTGCAGCTTTAGTAGATGCTGCAAAAGGGTACGAAGCACAATTAAACAAAGGATCTAAAATGTTAGTTTCTTTAGCGGGAGCAATGAGTACTGCCGAATTAGGGAAAATTTTTGCGGAAATGATTCGTAAAGATAAAGTACAAATTGTTTCTTGTACAGGTGCAAACTTAGAGGAAGATGTTATGAATCTTGTAGCACATTCTCATTACAAGCGTGTACCTAATTATAGAGATTTAACCCCACAGGACGAGTGGGATTTACTAGAAAAAGGATTAAACAGAGTTACAGATACTTGCATACCAGAAGAAGAAGCTTTTAGAAGAATTCAAGAACATATTGTAAAAATATGGAAAGATGCAGAAGCAAAAGGAGAGCGTTACTTACCACATGAATACATGTACAAATTATTGTTATCTGGTGTATTAGAACAATATTATGAGATAGATATTAAAGATTCTTGGATGTACGCAGCGGCAGAAAAAAACTTGCCAATTATTTGTCCAGGTTGGGAGGATTCTACTATGGGTAATATTTTTGCTTCTTACGTTTTAAAAGGAGAGTTAAAAGCAAGTACGGTAAAATCTGGAATTGAGTACATGACGTTCCTTGCAGATTGGTATACAAATAATTCTGAAAACGGAATTGGATTCTTTCAAATAGGAGGAGGAATTGCAGGAGATTTCCCTATCTGTGTGGTGCCAATGTTGTATCAAGATATGGAAAAACCAGAAACACCATTTTGGAGTTATTTCTGTCAGATTTCAGATTCTACAACAAGTTATGGTTCGTATTCTGGAGCAGTACCCAATGAGAAAATTACTTGGGGTAAGTTAGATATTGATACGCCAAAGTTTATCATAGAAAGTGATGCTACTATTGTAGCTCCATTAATTTTTGCTTATTTATTAGAAATGTAGCATTGCAGATGCTTTTATTATAAAAGCTGAATTGCTAATTTTTAACTTATAATTAAAAAATATAAAAATGAAAAGAGTAATCGTAGAATACGCAAAATTAACTACAGACATATTAGATATGTTGGTAGAAAAGTATCCTGACGGATATGACTATGAAGACATTATTTCCTTTAAAAATGCAAAAGGAGAAACTGTAAAAGCGGTAGAAGTGAAGACAGAAGACACTGTGTATCTTGTTAAAATCAGTTCTAAACTAGAGCAAACGATGGAAGATTATGCAGAAGATGAAGATTCTTTTGACGAGGATGAAGATTTAGATGTTGATGATTTAGAAGACGAAATATAAATAATGGAATAAAATAGCTTGAAAATTTTTCAAGCTATTTTTATTTTAGACTACTGCGTTTTTATTCTATTAGTTCTAAAGCTTTCAACGTAATTTCTTTTCTTAATTTAGGGAAGCCCTTAATATCTGTAGTTTCTTTTGGAGATATATTGGTTGCAAAAAAGAGTGTATTTTCTTTTGATTGTGCATAACCAACAAACCAACCATTTTGTTGCTTATTTCTAACAGATAACCCTGTTTTACCATATAAAGTGTACTTTTCGTTTTTTTCGATGAAAAGTATTTTTCTCATAATATCTTCAGTTCTCTTTGATATTTTAAGTTCCGATTTGTAAAAGCGTTTTAAGAAATCTATTTGTTCAAATTGATTAATTTTAGAAGCACCTTCTAACCAAAATACATCTAAGTTTTCAGAATTTACATCCATATTTAGATAGTTCAGTTTTTCTAAATAGGCATTCATTCTTTTTTGTCTTATTTTTCTAGCTATTTCCTGATAACACGGTACACAAGAATATTTAAAAGCATCTTTTAAGATTAAATCTTGTTCCCATACTTTATAAGCTCTTTTTTCACCATTCCATTTAAACAAAGTACTATCGTTGTCTACTACTTTTGTTTCTAAGGCAATCATAGAATTCGGAATTTTAAAAGTAGAAGCAGGTAAGCGACCCGTTTTTGCCCATTTAAAATCATTAGCGTAAAAAAGATCTTTGTTTAAGTCGTAAATAAGAATAGCGCCACTAATATTATTTGAGTCTATGATTTTTTGAAATTTAGCATTTACTATTTCATTTGTAGTTGTTTTATTTTTTTGCTCCTTTGCCGTTTTTTTATCACAAGAAAAGATTAATGTCAGTATTAAAATAATGTTTAAAATTTTCATTTATAATGATTTGGTTTGTTTAAAATAGGTTTTAGCTTACCTATAGTGTATTTTGATGGAATTCTGTCAATTAGAGTAAAATTTGTAAAGAGAATACGAACTTTAAGTTATTAAATTGTTCTCGATACAATTTTTCGTGCCTCAAAATCACTCGAACGGACATTTTAGGTTTTATTCTTCTATTGATTTTGTAAGATCAATAATTGTATTTATTGTTTTATTAGGATCATTTTTTCTCCAATTGACAAATAAGTCTATTTTTTCATGTAGCTCAATAAACCGAACATTTTGAAACTCGCCATGTTTGTAAGATAGTGGTAAAATAGAAATTCCCAATCCACGAGAAACTAGGTTTAAAATCATTCCTCCAAAATCAGACTCAATAATCGTTTTAGGTTCAAAACCGTAGGTGTCGAAAAAATTTCTTAAAAGTGACGCAAAAAACGTTGTTTGATGCAAGCCAGCAATAATAAATTTCTCGTCTTTTAATTCCTTTAAATTATCTAAAGATTCTTTAGTTAGCCAATGGTTTTTAGGAACCACCAAACAGATGGGTTCTGATGATAATTTATGTGTACTAATGTTTATGTTTTTGATGGAATCTCTACTAAAAGCAATATCCGTATCGTAATTTAATAATAGTTTTTCGTGTGTTTTGTCTGTGGGCTCTATCAATTCTAATTTTAAATCGGGTAAATTAGAATTGATAATTTCAAGGAAATTTGGTAGAAATTTAAAAGCAATAGAACCAGGATAACTGATAGAAACAAAACCAGCTACTCCTTCATCAATTTTTTTTGCTTGTCTATGAACTTGGTCAAGTTCTTTTATGGTTGTAGTCCATTTTTTTTGTAGAAATTTACCTGCATCTGTTAGCTTTACATTTCTTTTATCTCTTTCAAAAAGCTGAATTCCTAGTTCGTTTTCTAAAGCCTGAATTTGTCTGCTTAATGATGATTGAGAAATAAACATCTTCTCGGAAGTTTTCCAAAAATGAAGTTCATTAGATAAGGTTAAAAAATATTTTATTTGTTGAATCGTCATAGTTTAATGCGTTTTTTGCATTAATCAATCAAAAATAAGTATTTTTAAGATGCTAACATAATAGTTTCTTTGTAGTCAGTTTTATTTCAATTATTTAAAAGACGATAAAGATGGGAATTGAGAATTTTATAACTTTTATGTTGACTGCATTGGTTTTTGTAATGACACCCGGAATTGATACCGTATTTGTGTTAAATAAATCGATTGTACAAGGAAGAAAATCTGGCGTACAAGCTGCATTCGGAATAAATACAGGTGTTTTAGCGCATACTGTATTTGCTGCTTTAGGTTTGTCTGTATTATTGTCTAAATCTGATGTTGCTTTTACAGCAATTAAATATATTGGGTTTGTTTACTTAATTTATTTAGGATTTTTAAAGCTTAAGAACAATAAAGAAGTTTTAAATATTACGAATAATACATCAAAAAATAAAAAAGTAAAAAGCGATTTTTGGTCAGGATTTTTAACTAACACGTTAAACCCTAAAGTTGCATTATTCTTTTTAGCGTTCTTTCCCCAGTTTATTGCACCAGATCAAATAGAAAATCCAGTTCCTTTTATATTATTAGGTATCACTTTTGCGCTTATTGGTACCGTTTGGTATTTAGGTTTAACCTTTTTTGCAACTACTTTTACAGATAAAATTAAAAACAACCCTAATTTTAATAGATACTTAAATAAGATAAGCGGAATTGTTTTTATCTTAATGGGTATTAAAATAATACTCACTTAATACCACGTAGACCATTATATGATATAATGGCTTATTTTAGAGAACAGAAGTAGTATTTTATATAAAACTCGTAAAAAGCAAGTTTGTAAAAGTGTCAAAATTGTCATAAAAATGAAATTTTATGAGCCTATTGTTGTATTAATAAAAATACTAATTTTTTTTGTAATTAAACTTGTAGGACAATCAAAAAATTATAAATTAGCCGAGTATAAAATAAAAATAATTTCAACTTCAATTTACCTTGGTAAAAGAAGATATTCCTCCCGTAATTATTTTTTATACGTTTAGAAGATTTTTTTAAGTATCAATTACGTTATCGTATTTTAAGTGTTAAATTTTAAAATTTACTACTTTAAGTGTGATTTTCGATGGCGAAGCCATAAAATACCCCCAGATAAATACCCCAATTTTATACTATTGTATATACTCCTAATTGAAGGATGTATTCGTATATGCAAATTTTCCCCTAAAGATTTCTAAGTACTTGTATCAATAGTATTTAATAGAATTATATAAATGGAGATAATAAGAATAAAATAGCGTGAATACATTAAAAAAAAGAAAAGAAGAAGTAAAGTGGTTTGCTGTTTATACAAGACCTAAAACTGAAAAAAAAGTAGAGGAAAGACTTTCTGCTGCTGGATTTGATACTTTTTTACCATTACAAACGGTAGAAAAAAAATGGAGTGACCGGAAAAAAAGAATGAAAGTACCATTAATAAATTCTTATGTATTTGTAAAATCAACCTGTAAAAATTTGGGACAGATCTATTCAATACCTGGGGTTATTAATATTTTAAAATATTTAGGAAATTATGCGGTTGTTAAAGATTCTGAAATTGAAAATTTAAGAATATTGTCTACAAACAGTCATTTTAAAACAACTATCCGTTCTATACCCGTTCATGTTGTTAAAGGGGCAAAAGTTACGGTTGCAGAAGGCCCTTTTAAAGGTTTATATGGGGTTTACCAAGATAAAGCAGGTAAAAATAAGGTAATTATTGTTATGGAAACTTTAGGTAGTTGTGTAGAAGTAACGTTGCCTTTAAAATGCTTGCAAACAGTTTAGTTTAAGTTTATTATGTTGGTGATAAATAAAATAGTTTTTATTTAATAAAACATATTGTTATGAGTTTATTTAAAAAAACGTTAAGAGTTGTATTAGTTTTTACTATTGGGGTTACTCTAATTGCTGTAGTACAATTTGTAATGTTTACTTAAAGAGAATTTTTTTAAGTAAAAAAAAGTTATGTCTAGATTTTTACTGAATTTACTAATTGCAGAAATTAGTAAAGAGGACAGAATTTATCTATTTTTTTCTTAAATTAAAGATAAAAATAAGTTGATTTTTTTAGTGGTTTAATTGATATTATTAAGTCTTTTTAAAAGAAAAGATAAAAGTACTTCTACATAAATGTATTTAAACTTTATAGTAAAAAGTACTAAAAAAAAAGAATGACAAGTTTAAAGAAAAAAAGTTTAACAGGTCTTATTTGGGATTTTGTTGGTAAGTTAGGATTGCAAGGTGTTGGCTTTTTTGTTTCAATTATTTTGGCAAGAATTTTATTGCCAGAAGATTTTGGATTGTTAGCTATAATTACAGTTTTTATAAATCTAGCAAATGTGTTTTTAGATTTTGGATTTAGCACAGCGTTGGTACAACGAAGTAAAGTAACTGAAGAACATTATGCTTCAGTTTTTTTTATGAATGTAATTATGGGTTTTTTTTTAGCAGGACTCGTTTTTTTAGCAGCTCCTTTTGTTGCAAACTTTTATGAAAAAGAGGTGTTAACAGACTTAATTAAAGTTATGTCTTTAAGTTTTGTAATAAATTCTTTTGGTAATGTAACAAGAGCTTATTTAAGAAGAGCAATGAATTTTAAATTAATGTCTATTACAAGTCTTATATCTGCTTTTATTAGTGGTTTTATTGCGGTATTTATGGCTTATAATGGTTTTGGTATATGGAGTTTAGTTACACAAATATTAATTTCTGAAATACTTAATAATACTTTAATTTATTTTTTAAGTAAATTTAGATTTAAATTAGTTTTTAGTATTACAGCAGTAAAAGAATTATGGGGTTTTAGTTCCAAAATTTTTTTAACAGGAATTCTAGATACAATTTTTATCAATTTAGATTCTTTGATAATAGGAAAAATTTTAAATCCTGTAACTTTAGGTTATTATTATAGGTCAAAGTCTTTAGAAAATTTTTCATTTAGATATACAGCAACTACTTTGTCTAATATATTATTACCTAGTTTAAGTTCAATTAAAAATGAACCAATTTTTTATAAAACTACTGTTTTAAAACTTTTTAAACTTATATCATTTATATCTTTTTTAGCCTGTGGTTTACTATTGGTGGGAGCACATGAAATTATTGTACTGTTATTTTCAGAAAAATGGGAACCTTCTGTTATACTATTTCAAATAATTATATTTGGAGCTTTTGCTCCACAGATTTTTAATTTGTTTTATAATATTTTATTAAGCAAAGGATTATCTGGTTTGTATCTAAAGATTAACATATTTAATAAAGTGTTGTTTTTTGCAAATTTTGGTTTCTTATTTTATGCAAACTTAAATAGTTATTTAATAGGTTTTGTTTGTGCTCAAATTCTTGTTTTTATTACAGGTTTAATTATAATTTCAAAAAAAATAAATTTTAAAAACCAACTCTATTTTATTTCTATTAAAAACATAGCCATTTATTTAATTTCGTTAGCAATTGTTCTTACGCTAAAGAGTTATTTTTACTTGCAAATTTTGCTGTTAGATCTTATAATATTTACAACTACTTTTTTAGGTGTGTTTTTAGCTTTTTATTTTTTATTTATGAAGAATGATTTTATTCTAATAATTAATGAAATAAAAGAATTATTAAATATTAAAAAGAAGAATGCTTAAAAATAAGGCTAATCTTAAATACTTTCTTAACCAAGATGCTAAAGCTAATGATATTGTTATTTTAAATGGTTACGAAAGGTTTTTAACAATATTTACTCCTAATTTATTATGGTTATTTATTAAGTATTTAAGACATTATGAGTATTATTTAAATGCAAATAAAAAGGATATATTATCTAGAATAAAAAGAAAGTATTATTTAGTTAAATACAAAAAACTTAGCTATAAATTAGGCTTTTCTATACCACCAAATGTTTTTGGACCAGGTGTAAGAATACCACATTACGGAACAATAGTAATTCATCCTTTTGTAAAAATAGGAGCTAATTGTGTAATACAAACTGGGGTTAATATTGGTGTTAATAATGGAGGCGTTCCTACTCTTGGAGATAATGTATATATTGGTCCGGGGGCAAAATTATTTGGTAATATAATAATAGGTAATGATGTTGCAATTGGTGCAAATACAGTTGTAACAAAATCTTTTTCGCAATCGAATATAACTATTGTTGGTGTTCCTGCTAAAATAATAAAGAATCAAAAGGCAGATGAAAGATAAAGCATCCTTAAAAATATTAATAGTTACGGCATCCTATTTTCACTCTAATTATGGTGGTGGTCAAGTCTACGTAAAGAATATTGTTAATGAAATGATTGCACAAAATTTAGATGTATCTATTGCAACACCTGGTACTGATGCAAAAGTAGTAAGTTACTATCAAGAGAAACCAGTATATACTTTTACAGACAAAATGTTGGAAGATGGTTTAATGGGGGTAAAAAAACTTATAACAAAAATTAATCCATCTATTGTACATGTCCATGGTTTTAAAGAACCTTTTTCTTTGGCATGTAAATCATTAAAAATTCCTTGTATTGTTACAGCACATCATGGTGGTTTAATTTGTCCTGCAGGAGCATTATTAAATTCTAAAGATAAAATATGTAATGTTAAGGCATCAGATAGCAACTGTTTACCTTGTGTTTTAAGAAATGTAAAAGGAGGAACCTTTACTTTTTCTATACAAAAAATAATTCCTTTTAAACTAAGGTTATCTATTGGTAAGTGGTTAAAAAAAATACCTTTTATTTATTTTATTACGCCTATTGGTACAACTACGCTTTCTATTGAGAATAAAAAAAGGGAATGGAAAAAAATATATACCAATGCAAGTTTATTAATAGCTCCATCAATTGCAATTAAAGATGCTATGTTACGCAATGGAGCTTCTAAAAATAAAATAAAAGTTATTCCACATGGAATACCAATTAATATAAAAGACAACAGCGCTATTTTAGAAGAGAATATAGAAGCTTCTAAAAAAAATAAACGTGTAAAATTCTTTTATGTAGGGAGGATTTGTAAAGAAAAGGGAGTGCATATTATGTTAGAGGCTTTTAGTGATTTAAAAGTACCAGCAGAGATTCATATTATTGGAGGAACAGGAAATAGTAAAGAAGAAAAGTATTATAGATTTTTGAAAAAAAAATATAAAAATCACGATAATATTTTTTGGTACGGTAAAGTGCCACCAGAAAAGGTTAATGAAAAAATTAAAATGTTTGATATTATGATTCATCCTGCATTTTTTTTAGAGGTATTTGGTCTTACTATAGCAGAATCTTTATCAATGGGAAAACCTGTTATAGCAACAAAATGTGGAGGGGCAGAAATGCAAATTAAACATAAAGAAAATGGTTTATTAATACCCCCAAATGATGTTAATGCTCTAAAGGAGAAAATGAAAGAAATATTAGAATGTCCGGATTTATTAATAAAATTAAAAAAAAATACAGGTGTAAATGTAAATTCAATAAACAATCACGTAAAAGATTTGGTTAAAATTTATAAACCTTTAGTAAAGAGGTAAAGCATTGGCTAAGAGAGATATTAATATTGATATAGCTAAAGGATTAGGTGTTTTTTTAGTTATTTTAGGTCATAATTTAGCGAATGAAAAGTTAGGTGTCGGTAAATTAATTTATAGTTTTCACATGCCTTTGTTTTTTATGTTAGCAGGCATATTTCATAAACAAGATAATGGAATTGTAACTTTACTTAAATCAAAAGGTAAAAGGTTGTTATTACCATTTGTATTTTTCTCTTTATTTCATTACTTTTTTTATTTGGCTTGGGCTTTTTGTTTTACGGGAGTAGATAATTTTGAGTTTAATATAATTTATAAAATAATACCGTATAAAGACGCTATTTCTATTCCGTTATGGTTTTTTATATCGCTCTTTGAGATTTTAATTATTTACTTTTTGGTACTAAAAAAAATAAATACAATTTGGTTAAGAATGTTTGTTGTATTTATACTTAGTTGGCTTAGTTATTTTATTAGTCAAATGAATTTGCCGTTTTATTATAATTATTTTCATATTTTTTCATCATTTTCTATGTTAATATTTTATGCAATCGGACATGATTTTTTTAATGTTTTAAAAACGAAATGGTTGCCAAAAAATAATTATTTAAAAGTTTGTTCATTTTTTTTAATTAGTAGTCTATTATATTTTATTAATAGTTTTTTTAAAGGAATAGATATCAATTCTAATACATTTAAGACGCCCTTTTTTATTTATATAACTTCTGCTATTATGGGTATTTACGCATTATGGATTTTATCTAACTTAATAAATAAAACAGTCTTTTTATCTAAATTTTGGGCTTATATAGGAAAAAATTCTCTAGGTATTTTTGCTATTCATTTAGCGTTATTTGAGTTTTCTCGTCCATTAGTAAATTTAATAATATCAAAAGAGATCTTTTTAAACAATTTAATGGGCGCTTTTATTACGTTAACCTTAGCAATTATTTTAAACACAATTTTAAAAAAAGTTGTACCATTTGTTTATGGCTTATAAACGATTATGAAAAAGATTTTAATAGATATTAATTCTGTAGTACCTTATTTATTAACAGGTAAAACAACAGGAGTTGGTAGAACTACCTTAGAGTTAATAGATTCGTTTTCTAAAATGATAGAACAGTTGCCTTTTCAAATTATTTTATATTCTCAAAACATGAAGGGGGTAGGAGCTAAACATTTTGTAGATTTCTATAAAACGAAGCATTTGTACTTACCACATAGAGAATCTATAAATAAAATAATGGCAAAATTACCTATAAAAGAAAGTTTTTCTAAATATGATTTAATGCATATACCGCATAATTTTGCTCATATTTATAAACCAGAAAAGGCTATTATTACTTTACATGATGCCTTATTTATGAGAATACAAGAAAAAGCATATAATCATAACCAAATGGTTCAAGACGTGCCTCCATTAATGCAGCAATGCAAAGGTATTATAACCTGTTCTAAAGCTTCTAAAAAAGATATTATTGAAACAATGCAGATAGAACCATCTAAAATTGATGTTGTTTATTGGGGAGTAAAGCACAATGTATTTTACAAATTACCAAATAATGAATTATTAAAAAGAAGAATTAAGGCTGTAGTTAAAACAGAATCGCCTTACTTTTTAAGTGTTTCTTGTAATGCAGAACGTAAAAATACTCATAAATTAGTAGAAGCATATATACAATTGTCTAAGCAATTACCTATAAATGATTTAGTATTACTTTGGGGTAATCCACCTGATTTTGTCTTAGAAATGATAGATAAATCTAAATGTAAAGAAAGAATTCATTTTATTTCTAATATTACAGATACCGAGTTGTGTTTAGTTTATAACGGTGCAACAGCTTTGGTGTTTCCTTCTTCTTATGAAGGGTTTGGTTTACCTGTTTTAGAAGCTATGGCATGTGGTTGTGCTGTAGTTACTTGCAATAATAGCTCTTTAAAAGAAGTAGGAGGTAATGCCGCTTTGTATTTAAAGTATTCAGAAACAGAGGATATTTTTGAAAAACTAGAACAATTTGAAAATAAGAATTTTGATTTAGATAAAATTAAAGAACAGGGTTTTTTACAAGCATCAAAATTTAATTGGACAGATACTGCTTTAAAATATATTTCTATTTACAATAAACACCTTGATATTAATTAGTGTGATGAAAATTGTATATGTAATTGATTCATTAGAAAATTCTGGAGGTATGGAGCGTGTTCTTACTTCTAAAGCAAATTGGCTTGCATCTAAAAAAGAGTTTGATGTAACTATTATATCTAGAAGAGCTAATAAAGATGGGTGTTTTTTTGAGTTAAATAAAAATGTAATTGTTGATAGTTTAAACTTAACCCCAACTAACAATAAAATTTTAAATCTATTATTTAAAACAGATAAGAATAGGTTTAAAAAAGAATTGACAAAAAAGTTATTACAATTAAAACCAGACATTACCATAAGCCTGTTTGGTGATGAGTATGAGTTTTTACATACCATTAAGGATGGAAGTAAGAAGATACTCGAATTTCATTTTTCTAAAAATTATTTAACCCATTTAATGGATAATATTCCAAATTTATCCTTTAGAAAATTTAGAAAATTATATGCTCGTTATCTTCAGTACAAACAACAAAGAGTCGTTTTAAAATATGATAAGTTTGTTTTGTTAACAGAAAAAGATCAGTCACTTTGGCAAAAACCATCCAATAGTTTGGTAATTTCTAATCCTTTGTCTTTTTCTTCTGATAAAAAGTCTGATGGGCAGCAAAAAGAAATTATAGCCATTGGTAGATTTATAGCTCAAAAAGGTTTTGATTTATTGATTAATGCATTTCGTTTAATTACAAAAAACAATCCAGATTGGAAATTAACAATTTATGGAGAAGGACAAGATAAAGACTATTTATTAGACCTAATAAATCGTTATCATTTACAAAAAGTAATTTTATTAAAATCACCATCAAAAAAAATAAAAGAAGCATTATTAAATAGTTCTATACTGGCTTTTTCATCAAGATACGAAGGTTTTGGGTTGGTATTAACAGAGGCAATGGAATGTGGTTTACCATGTGTTGCTTTTGATTGCGAATGTGGTCCTTCAGAAATTATTTCTCATAAAAAAGATGGTTATTTAGTAAGCGATTTTAACATAGATTTTTTTGCTAAAAACTTAGAATATTTAATGGTTAATAATAAAGAAAGATTGTTGATGGGGCAAAATGCATCCAAAAATGTAAAACAATTCCATATTGATAAAATCATGATAAAATGGACAGAATTATTTAAAGATATTATATGAATATTTTATTACTTAACAATATTTCTATAATTTATTATATGATGGTATTGCTTTCTTTAAAACAGTTTTTATACCTACAAATTTAAATGGCTATAGGATTAAGTTTATTGGCATTTTTGCTTATAATTATTTATGGTTTTGAATATGCCTTTATGGGTAAAACGTATGCTGTAAGTACTACTTGGAATAAAAGAATAAAATTTAAGGTAAACGCTCAACAACGTTTTGTTTTATTATTACTGGCAACAGCTATTGTACAGGCAGGTGCTTTTTCTGCGTTACTGTTATTAGTTTGGATGGGGTTGTTGATAGGAATATTATTTAGGTATGGTATTCAAATGTTTTCATCGCCAATGCTAAAAATTTATGCATTGTATTTGTGTTGGCTATTGTTTTCATTGGTTTTAACCTCAGAAAAAGGATATGGTTTTCGTGTATTAGCAAAATATTTATTTCCTTTTTTAGTAGTATTAGTGGTTTCTTCGGTAAAAATTACAGACATATTTTTTATAAAAGCGCTAAAAGTTAGTTTTATAGCTGGTGTTATAATAAATAGCTGCATAGTATCAATGAAAATTTTACCAATCTATGCTATATACAATCCTATTTTGTGGTGGCAACCTGCGGTGATAGATGTAAATCCTTTTTTTATAGCTTCTGGTTTATTGTTGTATAAGTTTTCAAAAAAAAAACAGATCCTATTTGCAATACTACTTTTTATCAGTATTCCAATAGTAGAGAGTGTAAGAACAGGGTTAATAGGTATAGGTGTCTTTTTTTTAGCAGTATCTTTTTTTAAGTATAAATTAAAGGCTTTACCTGTGTTTGTATTAATAGTAGCCAGTTTTATAGCATCTATTTTATTTGTGCCTACGGTAAGAAATAAAATGTTTAGGCACACTTTTAATAGTGCAGAAGAGGTTATTAATATGAGTAGTAATTTATCGCCAGATAGTATTGATAGTAATGGACGTTTTGCTATGTGGGAATGGAGTTTAAATACTTTTTATGAAGGAAATAAGTTTATGGGAGCTGGTATAGGACAAATGCAGGCTCGTTTTTATTCTGGCAACCATCCTTTCGGAATTATAAAAATAGCTCATAACGATTATCTACAAATTATTTGTGATACAGGCCAAATAGGATTGTTTTTATATATGCTTATAATTATAAGTTTTGTTTGGCATGCTTTTATAATTTATAATGATAAAAAAAATAATGTATTAGCAAGACAAGCTGCTTTTATTGCAGGTACTTCTTTGTGTGGTATTATGGCAACTGCGTTTACAGATAATGTTATCAATTATTCATTAATTACCTTAAGTTATCCTTATGCCTTTTTTGGTTTTGCATTGGTAATGAAATCTAAAAGAAAGTAATTCTAATATGAAAATAAGTGTAGTTATTCCTCTATATAATAAAAAAGATAGCATTATTGCTACTATTCAAACGGTTTTAAGCCAAACGATTCTTCCTGAAGAAATAGTGGTTGTTAATGATGGTTCTACAGATGGTTCTGATGCTATTGTAACTCAATTTAACCATTCTTTGGTGAGGTTAATAGATCAAAAAAATGCAGGTGTTGCTGCTGCTCGTAATAAAGGAATTGAAAAAGCTAAACATGAATGGATTGCATTCTTAGATGCAGATGATATATGGAATATAAATTATTTAAAAGAAATTAAAGCTTTGGCAGCACAATTTCCTTATTGCAATGTTTTAGCAACAGCTTATGAAATGCAAGATTATAAAGGGAATAAAACGTCTCTAAAATTAAATAAAATTCCGTTTAAGGAAGATGCCGGAATTTTAATAAATTATTTTGAAGTTGCCTGCTGTTCACATCCACCACTTTGGTCTTCTGCAATTGTGATTAAAAAAAGGGCTTTACAAGATATTGAAGGTTTTCCTTTAGGTATAAAATCTGGTGAAGATTTATTAACATGGGCAAAATTGGCAGTTAAAAATAAGATTGCTTATAATTTAAATCCATTAGCTGTTTTTGTACAAGATAGTGCCCATACATATGATGATAAACCTAATAGAATTCCAGAAAATATAGATGTTGTAGGTAGGGAGTTAAGTAGTTTGTATAAAAAAAACAAGAATATAATTTGTTTGAAAAATTATATTTCTTCTTGGAAAAAAATGAGAGCTTCTATTTACTTAAGATTAGGTTTAAGATCTAAATCGGTAAAAGCTGCTTTAGAGGCTATATATTATAATCCATTTAATAAAATGGTATATGTTTATTTATGCCTAACAGTGGTTCCTAATAAAATTTTACATAGAGTTTTAAAGATTAACAAATAATTTAATGAAAGTATTAATTTTTCATCCTGCTTTAGCGCCTTATAGAGTAGATTTTTTTAACTCTTTAAACGATTTTTATGCTACATCATTTTATTTTAGTTTAAAAAATGTTAGTGATCAAAAATTTGATCAAGAAAATTTAAAATCGCTTTGTAATTTTAAATGTAATTATGTTTCTAATGGTTTTGAAATTTTAGGAAGATCAATAAGAACAGGTATTTTTTCAATCATAAAAAAAGAAAGTCCAGATATTATTTTTTGTTCTGAATATAGTCAAATTACATTATTAGCATTTCTATATTGTAAAATATATAATCCAAAAATTAAAATTTATACTTTAAGTGATGACAGTATAAGTAACTCTAAAGACAGAAAAGGGTTGAGATTGTTTTTTAGAAATTTTATTTCTAAAAACATTAATGGAGTTGTATTTACAAGTAAAGAAGTTTCTACATGGTATAAAAATAATATTAGTAGTAAAACTACAACACTTAATTTTCCGGTTATTCATTCAGAAAAATCATTAAGAGTAAAATATTTAAAAGCCATAAATCAAGCAAATCTTAATATAGATACATATCAATTAAAAGAGAAAAAAATATTGCTTTATGTAGGGAGGTTAGTTGAGGTTAAAAATTTGTTTTTTTTAATAAAATGCTTTTCTAATATAAAAGGAAAAGATAAAAAACTGGTAATTGTTGGTGATGGACCGTTGCAAGAAAAATTAGAACAACTTGCAGAAGAATTAAACATTTTAGACAAAGTATTATTTATTGGTAGAAAAGAAGGTGTAGAGTTATATAACTGGTATATTTTTTCTCAATTATTTGTTTTACCCAGTACTTACGAACCTTTTGGGGCAGTTGTTAATGAGGCCTTAGTTGGTGGTTGTAACGTTTTGTGTTCTAATTTAGCAGGTGCATCTTCATTAATAAATGATAAAAACGGATTGTTGTTTAATCCTAAAAAAGAAAATGATTTATCAACCAAATTAAACAAAGCTTTTGAAAACACAGAGCCTATAAACAGCAATATTACTGCATTAAGAGAAAGTAAAATGCCATTTACTTTTAATCAAAAAATGCAAGAATTGTTACAAAATATTTAATATTCTCTTTTAGTATACTAAGAAAATAAAATTATAAATAAATTATGCTCTTTAATTCCTGGCAGTATATCTTCTTTTTTTTAGGGGTATTAGTTATTTACTTTTCAATAAAACATAAATGGCGAATACATTTTCTGTTTATTGCTTCTTATCTTTTTTATTCAGTTTGGAGTTGGAAATTTGCGTTGTTAATGTTTGGGGTAAGTATTTTAAATTTTTTTTGTGGCAAGAAAATATTTTACGCTTCTACTAAAAAAGCAAAAAAGAAATGGTTTACAATAGCATTGGTATTTTCATTATTGCCATTGTTTTATTTTAAATATGCCAATTTTTTTATCGATTCGTTTTCTAATTTGGCTAATTATTTTGGGGTAAATAGTAATAAATATGTTTTAAATGTAATTCTACCTGTGGGTATTTCTTTTTTTACTTTTCAGGCATTAAGTTATTCTATAGACATTTATAGAAAAAGAGTGGGATTAGAAACGAGTTTAATTAGGTTTACAACCTATGTTGCTTTTTTTCCGCAATTGGTTGCAGGACCTATAGAACGTTCTACAAACTTGTTGCAACAATTTTATGAAAAACACGAGTTTGATGTTAAAATATTTGTAGAAGGTGGTAAATTATTTATTTGGGGATTATTTAAAAAAATAGTAATTGCAGATAGATTAGCGCTTTATTCAGACTCGGTTTTTAATAACCCTGAAGCACATTCTGGCACAACATTAATAGTAGCAACTGTATTTTTTACTTTTCAAATTTATTGTGACTTTAGTGGTTATTCTGATATGGCAATTGGAAGTGCACGTATGTTGGGGTTTCGTTTAATGCAGAATTTTAATTTACCCTATTTATCTAATTCAATAGGTGAGTTTTGGAAACGCTGGCACATTTCCTTATCAACTTGGTTTAGTGATTATGTTTATATCCCTTTAGGAGGAAACCGTGTTTCAATAAAGCGTTGGGTATTTAATATTTTGGTGGTTTTTTTATTAAGTGGTCTTTGGCATGGAGCCAATTTTACATTTGTTATATGGGGAGCGTTACATGCATTTTATTATCTAATAGAATTTATAGGTAAAAAAATGTTAACGATTGCTGGGGGTAAGCATTTAATGGAAAAAGGGTACTATAAGTTTTTTAAAATTGTTATTGTTTTTACACTAGTTTGTTTTGCTTGGATTTTTTTTAGAGCAAATTCTGTTTCAGACGCTTTTTTAATTATTACAAAAATTGGTAGTTTTTCTGGACATTTATGGACGGGTGTATCATCTGTAACAACAGTTCTTTCTGTACTATTAATATTACTTTTAGTTAGTGTACAAATTTTACAATTTTACAATATAGTACCAATTTATTTTTCTAAAACAAAATTGCCATGGTTTGTTCAATGGCTGTCTTATGCTTTCTTGTTAATTACAATTGCGTTGTTTGGCATGTCATCAAATGCTTTTATTTATTTTCAATTTTAAATTTATGATTAAAAAGCATAGTAGTAATAAATCTCTAAAAGAGTATTTAAAAAAAGGATTATTATTTCTATTACTACTTATAATTTTAGATAATGGAATTAACTATTTTTTATTAAACGGACTGCATCAATATTATGGTTTGTATAATAAAAATAAAATTGCGCTTGTTGGTCACTCTCATTTAATGTTGGGTATTGATAAGGTAAAAATGGAAAAAGAACTTCATGTAAATATTTCTAAATACACTAGAGAAGGTGTAAATATTGTTGAAAGAGATTTAATGATTAATCAATTATTAAAAAGTAATCAACAATTAAAACTAATAGTGTATGCTGTTGATGCTTGGATGTTTACCGGAGAAGGTTTAAGCCAGAACTCGTACAAACAGTTTTATCCTTTTATGGGAGAAAATACCATTAACAATTATGTGTATAAAAATGCCTCGTTAGAAGATTATTGGCAACATCGTTTAATAAAATTATCAAGATATAATGAAGGGTTAGTTAGCGGTAGCTTTAGAGGGTATTTAAAAAGTTGGGATAATTTAAAAGTTGGTGTTGTAGATACAATTACTTTAGACTCTGATATTAAAAAAGGTAATTTTAGAAGGATTGTTTCTTCCTCTAAAAACAGAAGAATATTTGAGAACACCATAAAAAAAATATCAGAAAAAAACATTAAAACAATATTGTTATATGTTCCTACAACATCTAGATACAATAATGCCGAAATGGAAAAATTTAACTTAGAGATTGCGTATTTTAAAAGTATTGAATCTAAGTTTAAAAATGTTAAGTTTTTGGATTATAGCGTTTTATATAGTTCTACTACTAGTTTGTTTTACGATAGAATACACTTAAACCCAAAAGGACAAAAATTAGTTACCAATAGTTTTATAGAATATTTACAAACACATTTTACTACAAATTAATAAGAGTTAAGGTTTCTTAAAACCACGTTTTAAGAAGTACACAATTTTATTTTAAAGCTATAATTTAACCTTTATATACATTATTTAGGCAATTAAAGTTACAAAACAGAACGCTAACTTTAAAAGCAAAGTTTTGGCATATTGTACAACATGCTAAGACTTAATTTTAAGATTTACAGAGGTTAAAGGTATGCTTTCTTTTATTGTTGTGTTATAAAATGATGCCAAAACAACAAGTCTTTTAAAAGAAAATAAATAATGATTAAAAAAATAGTATTCCTTTTACATCTTCCACCGCCTGTGCATGGTTCGTCTATGGTAGGTCAGTTTATAAAAGAAAGCAATTTAATTAATACACGTTTTGAAACCAAATATATAGACTTAGGTACATCAAAAACTATTGATGAAATAGGTAAAAATCCATTCGGAAAAATTTTAAGGTATTTGTCTATTGTTTTTCAGTCTTTTAAACATTTTTTAGTTTATAAACCAGACTTAATATATTTAGCAATTACTGCAAAAGGTTTTGGTTTTTATAAAGATGTTGTTATTGTTTTTTTAGTAAAATGTTTCAGAATTCCATTAGTACTTCATTTTCATAACAAAGGTGTACATACTAAACAAGATAAAAAGTTTGATGATTTTTTGTATCGAAAGGTATTTAAAAACACAAAAGTAATTCTATTATCTAAGTATTTGTATTATGATATTAAAAAGTATGTTAATGAAAGTGATGTATATTATTGTGCTAATGGTATACCTGGAATAGATAAAGATATTGTTAGTAAATCAATAAAAAACGAAATACCAAAACTTTTGTTTTTATCTAACCTTATTGAGTCTAAAGGAGTAATTGTGTTGCTAAAGGCTCTAAAAATATTAGCTACTAAAGGTGTAGATTTTACATGCAATTTTGTTGGAGGAGAAGGAGATATATCAAAAGATGTATTTACAGAAAGAGTAAAAGAACTTCAACTAGAAAAACAGGTGTTTTATCTAGGTAAAAAGTACAATAGTGATAAAACAATAATTTTTAATAATTCGGATATTTTTGTTTTGCCTTCATATAATGATTGTTTCCCTTTAGTCTTGTTAGAGGCTTCTCAGTTTGGTTTGCCAATGGTTGCTACTTTAGAAGGAGCAATACCAGAGATTATAGAAAATGGCATAAATGGCTTTTTGGTAACACAAAAAAATGTAGAGGATTTGGCAGAAAAGTTAGAAGTGTTAATAAGTAATTCTGCTCTTAGAAATAGTATGGGGATGGCTGCTAAACAAAAATATGAACAGTCTTATACCTTAAAACAATTTGAAAATAATTTGCTAAATATTTTAAATTCCATTGATAAGAAAAAGAAGATATGATAAAATTAAAAGACGTAATTGTAAAGGTCTATTCTAAAGACTTAGAAGAGCTGTCACTTTTTAATACAAAAAAAATAATCAATACTATAAACCCTCATTCTTATTGTGAAGCAAAAAAGGATAACCTTTTTAGTAAAGCTCTTAATGAAAGTGATGTGATTTTACCAGACGGAACTGGAATTGTATTGGCGGCTAAAGTAATTCAGGGTAAAACTATAAAAAAGATTGCAGGTGCAGATTTACATCAGTTTTTATTAGAAAAGGCACAGGCAAAAAAGTTAAATGTTTTTTATTTAGGAGCATCAGAAAATACATTAGGTTTAATTAGAGAGAGAGTGCGTAAAGAATTTCCTGCCATTACTGTAAATACTTATTCTCCTCCTTATAAGCCTGCTTTTTCTCTAGAGGATAATGAGAACATGATAGCAGCTGTAAATAAATTTAATCCGGATATATTATTTGTAGGTATGACGGCTCCAAAACAAGAAAAATGGGTAGATACCAATAAAGCATTTCTTAATGTAAAGGTTATTACTTGTATTGGTGCAGTATTCGATTTTTATGCAGGCACTGTAAAACGATCTAGTCCATTTTGGATAAAATTAGGGTTAGAATGGTTGCCCAGACTATTAAAAGAACCCAAACGTTTGTGGAGACGTAATTTTGTATCTACACCACTTTTTTTATTGGATTTGGTAAAAGCCAAAATTTTTTAAATTAGAAAGTAACCAAAAGAAAATCAACTAAAACAACTAAAAATGCTACAACAAGTCTTGTCTAATTTAACGGTAGTAAGCATACTAGCTGTTATTAATTCGCTTTTATTAGTGTACTACGTAATACCTAAAATAAGTTGGGTAATTATAACCCGTAATTTAAATGAAAAACCAAATGAACGGAGTTCTCATAAAGGAGCAACACCTACTATGGCAGGTGTAGCCTTTTTTATTACTTTAATCATGACATTGTTTTTTATTCAATATTACGACACAGAACATATTGGATTAAATTTAATAGCTAGTGCTACACTGATTTTTATGGTAGGAGTTAAAGATGATTTGGTGGTATCTTCTCCAAAAGCAAAGCTTTTTATGGAGGCATTAGCAGTATTGTTTCTGTTTTTTCATAATGCTTTAGAAAGTAGTAATTTAAATGGTTTCTTAGGCATTTTTGAAATACCATTATGGTTTGTGTACATAGCTAGCACAATATTGGTATTAACTATTATAAATGCTTATAATTTAATTGATGGTATAGATGGTTTGGCTTCTATTATTGCTATTATAATTTTTAGTGTATTTGCCTTAATTTTTTATAGCATTAACTTATTCTTCTATTATTTAGTTTGTTTAAGTTTTATAGGCATGCTATTCGCATACTTGTTTTTTAATTTTTCAACAAAGAATAAAATTTTTATGGGAGATACAGGCTCTCTATTAATTGGTTTTTGTATTGCTTTTTTGTCTTTAAGGTTTATGGCAATAGACGTTAATTTATATAGCCATTTTACTTTTAAGCCAGAAAACGGATTCTTTATTTTAATGGCTATTCTATGCATTCCTTTGTTTGATATGTTAAGAGTTATAGGAGTACGATTATTACATAATAAAAGCCCTTTTTACCCAGACAGAAATCATTCACATCATGTTTTAATAGATTTTGGCATGTCTCACTTTAAAGCAACTATGTTGTTAGGTTTTATAAACTACATGTTTGTAATCTTAATTATAATATTAGGAACCTTCTTAAATAGTTTTAAAATGTTAGCAGTGTTTTTTATTGCTTTCGGGTTGTTTTTACTGCTTTTCTATAAATTAAAAAGAAGCATTAATGCAGCACGTTTAAAAGTAGTAAAGTAGATTAATAAAGCAGAAGTATATATATCAATAAAAAATAAAAAAGGAAACACAATAAAACTGTGTTTACAAGAAAAAAATAAATAACTTTTATCAACAATTAAATAAAAACAATAAAAAATGAAGTACATATATTTAACGTTTACCTTGCTTTTAATACTTGCAACCTCTTGTGTTTCTAAAAATAAGGTAGTGTATTTTGGAAATACTAATGGAATTGAAATAAATAATATACTGCAACAGTATGAACCTACTATTCAAAAAGACGATTTGTTAAGTATAACTGTATCTGCTACAAATGCAGAAGCCGTTTTACCATTTAATTTGTACGAAACTCCTGTTTCAGGAAATTCAGCAGTAGGTTCCAAACCTTTGGCTTATTTGGTAAATTCTAACGGAGAAATTAAGTTTCCTGTTTTGGGTCTTTTAAAAGTTACAGGGATAACTACCGATGCTCTAAGCACTTTGTTGTCTAATAAATTATCACAATACATAACCAATCCTATTGTAAATATTAGTACCACTAATTTTAAAGTAACAGTATTAGGAGAGGTAAATAAGCCAGGTACATACAATGTATCAAATCAGCGAATTACCATTGTAGAAGCTTTAGGGTTAGCGGGAGATTTAACAATTAATGGAAATAGATTAAATATAACATTGATAAGAGAGAAAAATGGACAACGTTTTTTTATCCCCATAGATATTACTAATAAAGAATTATTTAATTCACCTTATTATTACTTATCTCAAAATGATCTTATTTATGTAGAGCCTAATAAAACTAAAATAAACTCCTCCGTTATTGGTGCAAATACCAGTATTATTTTTGCTTCAATTACAACATTAGTATCCATTATTGCCATTTTAACAAGATAAATAGGTTTTAAATTATGCAAAAAGAGACATCTTTAAATTATATATTTCAGGAAGAAGAGCCTATAAATATACGAGAACAATTAGAAAAATATTTATTTCATTGGAAATGGTTTGTAGTAACTATAGTACTTGCACTCGCAATGGCGTATGCATATTCTTATTACATACCTAATAAATATAGGGTAGCTACTTCTATTTTAATTGGTGATGAAAGTATTGGCGGTTTATCTAGTGAGCTTTCTGCTTTTAAAGATTTAGGTTTAATAGGTGGAGGTAAAAAATCAATAGAAAATGAAATAGGTATTTTAAAATCGTATACGCTAATGGAGCGTGTTGTAAAAGAACTAGGAGTACATATTAGTTTTTATAAAGAAGATAGAGTTCGTAATACAGAAATTTACAATACCGAAGTACCTTTTAAAATAGCTTTTTTTTCTAAAGAAAAAATGTATTCTTTAAATACTTCCTTTACCATTCGTTCACTTTCTGCTTCACAGTTTGAAATTGTTTTAGATGATGGAAGTGCACAAAAACATGTGTTTGGAGAAAATGTAAGTACAAAATTTGGAGACATAACAGTAACGCCTACTAACACCAAAAATATTCATATAAATGAAGTAGTAAGGGTTGTAATTTCACCACTAAAAAATGTTGTAGATGGTTTAAGAGGTGCTCTTCAAGTAGGTTTAATATTTGAAAAATCTAGTTTATTAGAACTTAGTTTAATTACTCAAAATAAAGAAAAAGCAACAGCTATTTTAAATGAATTAGTACAGCAATATAATAGAGACGCTGTTGCCGATAAAAACTTAATTGGTAATAATACAAGTACTTTTATTAATGAACGTTTGGCAGTTATTGAAAAAGATTTATCTGCCGTAGATAAAGGGGTAGAAGATTTTAAATCTAACAATAGATTAACAGGTATTCCTACAGAGTCTATGTTGGTTTTAAAAAGCAATGAAGAGTTAAGAAAAAAAATTATAGGGCTAAATACACAAATAAGATTAACGGACTATGTAATGGCATATATAACCGAAAATAAAGACAATTTAATTCCTCCTAATTTAGGTTTAAATGATGGTAGTGTAGATGCTAATACGGTACAATATAATGCGTTAATTTTAGAGCGAAATAGAATATTAAAAGGTTCTAGTGATATTAACCCAATAATTGTAAACTTAAATTCTCAAATAGCACAATTAAGAGCAAGTATTTCACAAGGACTTGTAAATTTAAAATCATCTTTAACAATTTCGTTAAATGATGCTAAAGAGGCAGAAAGTAAGGTAAACTCTAGAATGGTGTCTGTGCCAAAACAAGAAAGAGAGTTTAGAGATATTCAGAGACAACAACAAATTATAGAAAGTTTGTATTTGTATTTATTACAAAAAAGAGAAGAAAATGCCATTTCATTAGCTGTTACAGTTCCTAATGCTAAGGTAATTGATACTGCAAGAGGTAGTGATGTTCCTATAAGTCCTAAACGTAAAGTTATTTATATGATGGCACTAGCATTAGGACTAGCTATACCAATTGCAGTAATTTATTTGATGTTTTTATTTGATAATAAAGTACATAATAGTAAAGAGGTAGAAGCTATTGTTAAAGCTCCTCTTTTAGGTGAAATACCTAATACTAAAGATACAGAAAAAGTTGTTGTACATAAAGATGACAGAAGTGGTATTGCCGAATCTTTTAGAATGATTCGTACAAATTTAGATTTTATGTTAGCAGGCGTAAGAGGACGCGGAAAAACCATTTTTGTATCTTCTACAGTAACTAACGAAGGGAAAACGTTTATTGCTTTAAATTTAGCATCTGTATTAGTACTTTCAAATAAAAAAGTATTATTAATAGGTGCAGATATTAGAAAACCTCGTTTTGAAGAATATTTAAATATAAAATTAGGTAAAGGTCTTACGCATTATTTAACAGACAGCTCTTTAAAGGTTTCTGATGTTATTGAGCATGTAGAAGCTCTTAATATTGATGTTTTACATTCTGGAGTTATACCTCCAAATCCATCAGAATTATTAAGTAACGGACGTTTTGAAGATGTTTTAGCATACGGAAAAGAACATTACGATTTTGTAATTGTAGATACTGCTCCTGTAAAATTAGTAACTGATACCATGTTATTGGGTAAAAATGCAGATTTATTTATTTATACCATTAGAGCAAATTATTCCGATAAAAGATTGTTAGAAATTCCGGCAAAATTATACAAGGAAAAACGATTTCCTAATCTTGCTGTTTTATTAAATGATGTTGATGTAGAAAGGGGCTATGGCTATGGTTATGGTTACGGAGAAGTTGAGGTTAAAAAGCCTTGGTGGAAAAAACGATGAAATAATTGCTTTACCAAAAACTAGAGTAGTAAAATTTTAATGTATTGTTGTTTAACCAAAAAAAGTTCAGTTTAACTGAACTTTTTTTTTGAATTAAAAATTTAAAGTAAAATAAATGTACATTAAATAATTTTATGCAGTCGTTTAAAATTATTGACAATAAAATTGGCGTTTTTTAAAGTCTGATCTTCTGCCATTGGGTTTTTAAAACCAAAAACAAAAATACCAGCATCATTGGCAGCTTTTACACCGTTATCAGAATCTTCAATTACCACACAGTTTTCTTTTGGGGTAGCACCTAAAACAGCTGCTTTTTCAAAAATTTCTGGATGAGGTTTAGATTCTGTTAAATCTGCACCACTAATTTTAGCTGTAAAGTATTGATTTAAATTAAATCGATTAAAAACTCTGTCGATATTAACCATTGCAGATGAAGAAGCTAAAATTAAAGTTAAACCTTTGTTGTAGCAATGTTTTATCAATTCTTCTACACCTTTAACCAAATGTAAAGTAGGATCGTTTTCAAAGAAATTTACATATCGTTTTCTTTTATCTAAAACCAATTCTTCTGGATCTAAGTCTAAGTTAAAATGTGCCACCAATTTCTGAAAAGCATTAATAGTAGAAGAACCTGTTAAGGTTTTGTATAAATCATCAGAAACAGAAACGCCAATAGAAGTAAAGGTTTCGTAATAGGCTTTTTTATGGATTTCTTCAGAATCTATAATTACGCCATCCATGTCAAAAATAACACATTTTATTTCTTTTGGTAAGTCTCTTTTTATCATTATTTGTTTTTAATATAATTTGTAAATTATGTTTATTTTAATCTAAAAATTTCTCTTCTAATTCAGGGGTTGGTATCATGCAGCTTTCTTTTTTACCAAACCATTTGTATCTGTTTTTTGCAATATAATCATACACGTAGTTTCTAAAACCCTCTGGTAAGAATAAAAAGATTTGACTAAGTGGCCAAATTCCGCCAAAAGTATTCATAATATTTAAGGCTGCTGTAGATTTTACATCATAAGAAACACCTGGTTCGTATAAAATAATCGAATCAATTTTAGAAATATCGATGCCTAATTTTTTAATAATTTCTTTCCCACTTTTAGACTGTAGAGCTGTAAATAAAAAGACGTTTTTTGTATCGTATTTAATCACTTTTAAAACAGCATCATTGCATAAATTACAAACGCCATCAAATAAAATAATCTTTTTGTTTTTTGGTAAATCAATCATTTTGGTACATCCAAATTTAAGTAGACAAAGATACTTTATCTTTTTCTCTAATAGAAAATATTTACGATGGGTTTTTATAGCAATTAGATTAAAATTAAATGATAATTAGAAGCTACAAACTCTAATTTAATTTTAAATTTGAATAACCTAATTTAAGTTAGATATAAATTTAAAAAAAACAGCTATTTTCTTGTAACATTTTTTTTAATTCCTCGTCTTATGTTTGTAATCGAATAAATATGGGCTTTATCTTTAGGTAAGATACATAAAACAATTGCTTTTAATACTTAGTTTAAAATTAACCAACCAAATGATTAGAATAGAAAAACTACACAAATCTTACCCAATTGGTAAAGATTCTCTACACGTTTTAAAAGGTATAGATTTACATATTAAAGAAGGCGAATTTGTTTCTATTATGGGGTCTTCTGGTTCCGGAAAATCTACATTATTAAATATTGTTGGTTTATTAGATGAACATGACGAGGGTGATTATTATTTAAATGGTCAATTAATAAAGAACTTAAATGAAAAAAAAGCAGCCATTCTAAGAAATAAATTTTTAGGGTTTGTTTTTCAATCATTTAATCTAATTTCTTATAAAACAGCTTTAGAAAATGTTGCACTTCCTTTGTATTATAAAGGAATCAATAGAAAAGATCGTTTAAAAATAGCATTAGACTATCTAGATAAAGTTGGTTTAAAAGATTGGGCAAACCATTTACCAAATGAACTTTCTGGTGGACAGAAACAACGTGTGGCTATTGCGAGAGCTTTGGTTACAAAACCAAAAGTTGTTTTAGCAGATGAACCTACTGGAGCATTAGATTCTACAACTACAGATTCTGTAATGGATTTATTAAAAGATATTAATAATGAAGGAATGACGGTTTTTGTAATTACCCATGAAGAGGAAGTTGCAGAACAAACAAAAAGAATTGTGCGTTTAAAAGATGGTCTAATTATTAGTGATGAATACACTAATAATGCAAAAGCAGTTTAATTATGTTTGATTTAGACCGTTGGAGAGAAATTTTTCAGAGCATTAGTAAAAACAAGTTGCGTTCTGCGTTATCTGGTTTTACGGTGGCGTTTGCTATTTTGCTTTTTACACTACTTTTTGGTATTGGTAATGGACTGCAAAACACTTTTAAAAATGAGTTTGCTAAAGACGCCATGAACTCAATTTATATCTGGACAAACAATACTACAAAAGCATATAAAGGAAATCAAATAGGAAGAAAAATTCAATTTAAAAATGACGATTTTACCTATATCAAAGAAACCTTTGGAGATAAAATTCAGACAATAAGTCCTCGAATTCAGCGATCTGAAAATGTGGTTTATAAGGATGAAAAAGATACTTACACAGTAAGAGGTGTATATCCAGAATATTATGTGCTAGAATCTGCCGAGGTTACAGAAGGACGGTTTTTAAATTATAGAGATATTCATGAAAAAGCAAAAGTTGTTGTAATTGGTAGAATGGTTGAAAAAGATTTATTCGGGCAAATAAGCGCTTTTGGGAAACAATTGAATATTGGTGGAATTATTTATCAAGTAATTGGTGTTTTTGCTGATCCAGGAGGAGATAGTGATGAAAGATATATTTATACTCCCTTTACTACTATGCAAAAATTATATGGTAATAATGATTATGTAGATGATTTTGGTATTACTTATAATCCAGATTTAAGTATTGATGAAGCGATTGCTTTTAGTAGTGAAATGCATAGAGAATTAAAGAAAAGACATAATGTTTCTCCTAATGATCAAAGGGGAATTGGGTTAGATAATTACGCAACCGATAACAAAGAAGTGTCAGGCATGATGTTCGGCTTAAGTATTTTAATTCTTGTAATTGGTTTTGGAACCTTGATTGCTGGTGTTGTAGGGATTAGCAATATTATGGTGTACATCGTTAAAGAAAGAACAAAAGAATTAGGAATAAGAAAAGCAGTTGGTGCTACACCAAAAATGATTGTTGGTATGATTATGCAAGAAGCTGTATTTATAACTGCAATTTCTGGTTATGTAGGCTTGTTAATAGGAGTTGGAATTTTAAAACTTGCAGGTCCTAGTTTAGAAAAGTATTTTATTTTAAACCCTAGTGTTTCTCAGCCCGTAGTTATAGGAGCAACCTTAACACTTGTTTGTGCCGGTTTAATTGCAGGATATTTACCTGCCAAAAAAGCAGCAAGAATTAAACCCGTAGAAGCATTAAACGCAGATTAACTATGATATTTTTATTCGAAAAAGATACTTGGCAAGAAATTTATGGTAGTATTCGAAAGAATAAAACCAGAACTGCAATTACTATTTTTGGTGCATTTTGGGGAATCCTTTTATTGGTAGGTTTATTGGGTGCAGCCAAAGGAATTGAAAATAGTTTTAATAGCATGTTTGGTGATTTTGCTACTAATAGTGTTTTTATGTCTGGTAGTAAAACCTCGATGCCTTTTAAAGGATTTCAAGAAGGTAGGCAAATTAATTTAACATTAAGCGATGTCGATAAAATTAGGACAGAAATTGAAGGAGTTCAGTTTGTTGTACCAAGAAACGCAACAGGCGGACAAGTAATACATGGATTAAAAACGGGTAATTTTACCATTTTTGGCGATTTTCCTTTAATAGATAGGGTTCAAAAAAAGAACTTAATCGAAGGGAGGTTTATCAACCAAAGTGACATAGATGAGAACAAAAAAATCTGCGTAATAAGTGAAGGTGTTTATAAAGAATTGTTTGATAAAAATGAAGAAGCCATAGGTACTTATATAAAAGTTAGTGGTATCAATTATAAAGTAGTTGGTGTGTATACTGCTGGTAGGTTTGAAGGAAAAAATAACGTTCATATTCCTTTTAGTACTTTTAAAGTAGTCTATAACAAAGGAGACAAGTTTGAATGGATGGTTGTAACTGGTAAAAAAGAATTCGACATTGTTCAGGTAGAAGCAGATGTAAAACTATTACTAAAAAATTTACATAAAATTCATCCAGATGATAACAGGGCTTTTAGAGGGTTTAATTTAGGAAAAGAAATTTCTAAGGTAACTGGGTTTTTAACCGGAATGCAGTTTTTAACTTGGTTTGTGGGGATTGCAACCTTAATTGCAGGTGTTTTTGCAATTGGTAATATTTTATTGATTACTGTAAAAGAGCGTACAAAAGAAATAGGAATAAGAAGAGCGTTAGGAGCAACACCTAATAAAGTGAGACAACAAATTATATTAGAATCATTATTCTTAACATTATTAGCAGGTTCTTTAGGAATCATTGCTGGGGGAGTTATTTTAATGGTCATCGATTATTTTGAGTTATTAGTAAACCCAACAGTAAACATACCTATTGTTTTAATTGCGTATGCAGTTTTAGTAACTTTAGGAACATTAATAGGTTTTATACCTGCATATATGGCAACAATAGTGAAACCAATAGACGCATTAAGAGAAGAATAAAAAATCAACTAACAAGAATAAATAGAATATAAATGAAAAAAGTAATCATTTTTGGAGGAATAGCTGTTGCATTAATAGCAGTATTAATTTGGTTTGGTAAAAAGAACAGTGCATCGCCAATAGAATACAAAACAGAAAAAGCTTTTAAAGCAACTATCATTAAAAAGAGTATTGCTACCGGTAAAGTTACTCCGTTAGAAGAAGTAGAAATAAAACCACAAATAGCAGGTATTATAGATAGAATTGTTGTTGAAGAAGGTGCTATTGTTAAGGCAGGAGATTTACTAGCAACAGTAAGAGTTGTGCCAAACGAGCAATCTTTAACAAGTGCAAAAGGACGTATTAATTCGGTTCAAATTCAATTGAATAATACAAAAATTCAATATGACAGAAATAGAAAATTATTTGATAAAGGAGTTATTTCTCGTCAGGAATTTGAATCATTAGAGCTTTCATATAATCAAGCTAAAAACGACTTACGTAATGCTCAAAATGATTATCAAATAATTAAAAAAGGATCTGCAGGTTCTTCTGGAGCAAATACAAATATTAGAGCAACAACTTCTGGTATGGTGGTAGAGATTCCTGTTAAAAAAGGATATCAAGTTGTAGAAACAAATGGTTTTAGTGCAGGTACAACAATTGCTACCATTGCAGATATGACTAAAATGATTTTTGAAGGTAAAGTTGATGAGTCAGAAGTTGGTAAATTGGTAAAAGGTACAGAAATTGAAATCTCTTTAGGTGCTATTGAAAACAAGAAATTTCCGGCAGTTTTAAACTTTATTGCACCTAAAGGAACAGAAGAAGCAGGTGCAGTTCAGTTTAAAATAAAAGCAGATGTTTCTTTAGATGATGAGCATTTTATTAGAGCGGGTTATAGTGCAAATGCAGAAATTGTTTTAGAGAGAAAAGACAGTGTTTTGTCTATTAAAGAATCTTTATTACAATTTGATAGAAAAACGGAATTACCTTATGTAGAAATTAAAAATGCCGAAGGAAAATTTGACAAGAAAGATGTTAAATTAGGTACTTCAGACGGTGTAAATGTGGAGATTTTAGAAGGAGTTACCAAAGATGATGAAATTAAAATTTGGAATAAAACCTCTAAAGAGGATGAAGAAAAAGACAATAATTAAAAATTGTTAATAGTATATTTTAAAAAGGAACTCAATTTGAGTTCCTTTTTTTATTTTTAAGCATTCAGATAATGTATCTGAATTGAATTGTCAGTTCGAGCGCAGTCGAGAACTAAAATATAGATGTATGAAACTAAAAAAAGAGTACGATTTAATATGTGTTGGTGGTGGAATTATGAGCGCAACTTTAGCGTTGATAACAAAATTACTAAAACCAGAAATGAATATTTTAATTTTAGAAAGATTAGACAAAGTAGCGCAAGAAAGTTCTGCTGCTTGGAACAATGCGGGTACAGGTCATTCTGCGTTGTGTGAGCTGAACTATTGTCCGGAAGAAGACGGAAAAGTGTCTATAAAAAAAGCCATCGATATTTGTACACAATATGAAACATCAAAACAATTTTGGTCTTATTTAACCAAAGAAGGATTGCTAGATAACCCTGAAGACTTTATTACAACCGTCAAGCATCATAGTTGGGTTTTGGGTGCAGAAAATGCAGCTTATTTAGAAGAACGTTTTAGAACGTTAAAAGAACATTTTATGTTCGATGCTATTGAGTTTACTAAAGAAATAGACACCATGAAAGAATGGTTTCCTTTAATTGCAAATGATAGAACTGAAGATGAAATAATGGCGGCTTCTAAAATGAATAGAGGTACAGAAATGAATTATGGTTCGTTAACAGAGAAGTTGTTTTCTATTTTAGAAAATGAATTTGATACACCGGTTCATTGTAATATGGAAGTATTAGATATAGATCCTGATACAGATTTAGATTGGACTGTAGAAATTAAGAATTTAAAGACGGATAAGGAATATCAATTAGAAGCAGCACATGTTTTTATTGGTGCAGGAGGCGGAAGTTTATTGTTGTTGCAGAAAGTAGAAATTGACGAAAAAGAAGGGTACGGAGGTTTTCCTGTAAGTGGAGAATGGTTGGTTTGTACTAATGACGATGTTATAAATCAGCACAATGCAAAAGTATATTCTAAAGCAGGTTTAGGAGATCCACCAATGTCTACACCACATTTAGATACACGTTATATAGATGGAAAACGTCAATTAATATTTGGTCCTTTTGCAGGTTTTAGCCCTAAGTTTTTAAAAGAAGGTTCTAGTTTAGATTTGTTTAAGTCGATTCAGTTTGATAATATTCCGTCTATGCTGGGTGCTTTTTGGCACAATTTACCATTAACGCAATATTTAATAGAGCAAGTAATGATGAGTAAAGAAGACCGAATGGATTCTTTACGCAAGTTTGTTAAGAATGCAAATTCTAATGATTGGGAAGTTTTAAAAGCAGGTCAGCGTGTACAAATTATAAAAAAAGACGAATTTGAAGGCGGGAAATTACAGTTTGGTACAGAAGTAATATCAAGTAAAGACGGAAGTATTACCTGTTTATTAGGTGCGTCTCCAGGAGCTTCTACAGCAACATCAATAATGTTAGAAGTGGTAGAAAAAGCATTTCCAGAATTGATGCATTCTAAAAAAGGAAAACAACTTTTAAAAGAAATTGTTCCTCTTTATAAAACGGAGGTTACAAAAGAATTGTTTGAAAAGGAATTGGAAAAGAGTAAGGTTGCTTTGGGTTTGTAGTTTAATCTAAAAATGAGTATCTTTAAAATATAAATTTTTTGTTATGATTACAAAAGCAAAATTAATAGAACATATAGAGCAGTTTCCAGAAGAATTTTCGATTGATGATTTGGTAGCAAAACTAATCTTAATAGAAAAATTAGGAAAAGGAAATGAGCAGTCTTTAAAAGGAGAAGTGATTTCTGAACAAGAACTAGAGAAAGAAATTGATACATGGTTCAAATAAGTTGGACTTATCTCGCTTTAAATGATTTACGTGACATCGCTGAATATATCTCTAAAGATTCTAAAGTATATGCAAAACTTCAAGTTACTAGAATTAGGAAAAGAACACATATTTTAAAAAATCAAATATTTTCAGGTAAAATTATTGAAGAACTTCAAAATGAGAATTTTAGAGAACTTATAGAAGGTAATTATAGGATTATCTATAAAGTCGTTTCTAATCATCAAATTGATATTATAACCATTCATCACTCTGCAAGAGATCTATCAAAAAGGAAATTTTAAATTTTTATTATTTAGGTTTTCCATTTTATAAAACAGAAGTTACCAAAGCATTGTTTGAAAAGAGTAAGGTTGCTTTGAACTTATAACGCTCTAAACAACATTAAATGCTTTTTAATATATTGAGAATTACTCCGGAATTTAAAGAGCTTTCTATAGCACCTGTAGAAAATCTATCATTTCTAAAAATAGCTGTTAAAAGCTTGCGTTTCGTTTCAAGATCTATTGTAGAATAATCAAATTCTTTATTTCTTAGGATGCTTCTTCCTTCATCCCAAGAACTCCAATCAAACCCAATCATCCAACCTTGTTGACGGAACAATTTTCTAAAATCACTTATTATTTCTTCATCAACTTTATATAAGTTAGGAGAAATACCATTTTCAATTTTAGTTATATCAATAGATTCAATTACTTTAGAAAGACTAACTATCATGCTTTTTTTCAATAAAGATAAAACTAAAAACCAATCACTTATAAGCATTCAGAAAAAAAACAAAAAAACTTTTTTATCTAAGGCAACCTTTTTAAAACATCTGTAGTCTATATATTTGTAAGGCAGTAAAAACAGAAAAGAGAGGCTTGAAAATTATATCGTTACATAACAAAGAAAAATCGTTAATAAAAAAAGCGATTGACAACAATAGAGAAGCGCAACAACAATTGTTCGAGCAATTTTCTCCTAAAATGTTGGGGGTTTGTAGGCAATATGTAAAAGATGTGCATCACGCAGAAGATTTAATGTTACAAGGGTTTCTAAAAGTTTTTACCAACTTAGATAAATTTAAGCACGAAGGTAGTTTTGAAGGTTGGGTTCGCAGAATTATGGTGAACACTTGTATCTCTTATCTCCGTAAAAAGAATTTAATCGATTTGTCTGACGAAGAGTATGTTTTTAACGATGCAGCTACAGAAAGTTTAGAAAACACATCGGTAGAAGAGATTCAGAAATTGATAGATCAATTACCAGAAGGTTACAAAATGGTGTTTAATTTATTCGCCATAGAAGGTTATAAACATTCAGAAATTGCCGTGAAATTAGGTGTTTCTGAAAGTACATCAAAATCGCAATTATTTAAAGCACGTAAATTATTGCAAGAAAATTATTACAAAATGAATAAAAGAGTTCATGAAAACAAATAGGTTAGATAATAGTATAAAAGATAAGTTACAGCATAGAACGATCAATCCATCGGCTTCTGCTTGGGAACGTTTGTCTACACAATTAGACGAGCAACCAAAGCAAAAGAAAAAAGGCTGGTTTTTTTATGTAGGCGCAGCAGCTAGTATTTTATTATTAATTAGTGTCGGTTTTATTTTTCTGAATAAAAATGAAAAATTAAAACCATCAGAAATTATTATTGTTGAAAACCCGATTGATACGGTTACTATTGATGCAAAAATTGACCAATTTATCAATGAAATTCAAGAAGAGAGAGCGCTTGTTAAAGTTGATGAAATAGAAGAGCAACAAGTAGTAAAGTCTAATAAAAACGGTATTGCAAATAAGAAGGTCATTACGACAAAGAAAGAATATAAAAAAATAATCAATACTGTTGTAGTAGCAGACAATAACAACAAGGCTATTCCGACAACGGAGGAATCTATCAAAACAATTGTAGAAGTATCC
This sequence comes from Polaribacter sp. L3A8, assembly GCF_009796785.1. NCBI lineage: Bacteria > Pseudomonadati > Bacteroidota > Flavobacteriia > Flavobacteriales > Flavobacteriaceae > Polaribacter > Polaribacter sp. L3A8. Next base: position 761,992 of record NZ_CP047026.1, on the reverse strand, counting down.
GAAGAGCATCCGACGAAGGAGAAAACGATTAAAAAAGAATTTTTAAAACAGAACCAAAATAGTAGCATAAAAATAAATAGTGATGATTTGTTATTCGCGGTAACACATTCGTCTGCAGAGGTAAAAGAATATTACGCAAAGTATGATATTACAAGGGAAGATGTTTTAAGAACCATTAAAGGAGAACTTAAAAAAGGGAATTTTAAAGTGAGTCCGAATGCTATTTTGGCCGAAGTAGAACGCTCAATTAGAGAAGAAGATTTTCAGAATAACTTCTTAAAATCTTTAAAGAAAAGAGTAACAGGTATTGCAACTGCTATTGCAAGTAGAAATGATTAAAAAGAAACACCTTAAGGAATAGTGAAATTAGAAGACGTTTTAATTGAAACTAGTTAACGATAAGGTTTTATCAAAAAAAATAATAAATTTTAAAAACATATAAGATGAAAAGAATACTACTAATATTAGTGTTGTTTAGCACAACTATTGCCTTATCTCAAGTAAAAACATTTGAAAAGGAAGTGAATAAAATTTCTAAAAGAATAGAACGAATTACAGAAAATCAAAAAGATTCTTTAAAAGTAAAAGTGGTTGCTATTGATAAAAGATTAGAAAGCGGAGAAATAACAAAAACAGTTGCAACTACTTTAAAAAGTGAAGTTGCTACGTATCACGCCAGAAAAATTGAGAAGTTAGTAGGAGAGCAGGAACGTTTGTTGCAATTGTTAGTGCAAGATAAAACGAATGGAAAAATAGCGAGTTCTAAGGAGCTTGATGACAATGAAGAGGATGAAAATACGTTTACTGTGGGCAATAGCACTTTTCGCTTAAATATTAATAAAGGGAATAATGATGTGAGCAAGGAAAAGAAAGCTAAAAGATTACCACGTAGAACAACTTCTCAGTTTGTATTTGCAATGGGGGTAAATAATGTATTGAATGATCATGAATTTTCTTCTTTAAAGGATTCTGAATACAAGTTTTGGCAATCTCATTTTTATGAATTAGGTTGGACATGGAAAACACGTTTTTCTAAAAAACCGTCTCAATTGTACTTTAAATATGGTGTTTCTTTTCTTTGGAATAACTTACGTTTAGATGATAATAATGTACATGTAAAAAATGAAGATTTAACCGAAGTAGCACTTTTTGATGACAAGTTATCAGAAAGCAGATTGCGCCATGTACAAATGAATTTTCCCATGCATGTAGAGTGGGACCTTTCTAAAAACAAAATAAATAAAGACGGAGTTAAAAGAGATAGAACCCATAATTCTGTTCGATTAGGTGTTGGAGGTTTTGTAGGGTTTAAATTAGGGACAAGACAGTATTTAGAATATAAAGATACTAATGGTGTTGATCAAAAAGTGGTTCAAAAAGATAATTTTAATATGAATACCGTTAATTATGGTTTAAGTGCTTATGTAGGGTATAAATCTACCAGCTTTTATCTAATATATGATTTGAATCCATTGTTTAAAAATACAGAAACAAGAAACATTTCTATGGGAATTCGCTTAGATTTAAACTAAAACGTTAAAGATTATATTATTTGTATTAATGTTTTCTTATGTTTATTGAATATATGATAATTAAAGTAAAAGGAAATTTGTATAAAATCATTTTAATTCAAAAAAAAATAGGGCATTAGTAAAAATAACAAATATCAAATATTTTGTTAAATTATAAACAAAAAGGCTTTAAATTTACTTGCTTAAAATATCTAAATTAAGCCATAATGAAAGTTGGAATCCCTAAAGAAATTAAGAATAACGAGAGTAGAGTTGGTATGACACCTGCAGGTGTTTTTGAGTTGACTAAAAAAAATCATACTGTTTTTGTACAATCGACAGCAGGTGAAGGAAGTGGTTTTTTTGATGCAGATTATATTAAAGTAGGTGCAACTATTTTACCTACCATAGAAGAGGTTTACAGTCTGAGTGAAATGATTGTAAAAGTAAAAGAACCTATTGCTTTAGAGTATCCTTTAATAAAGGAAGATCAAATTGTTTTTACGTATTTTCATTTTGCATCTTGCGAGCCTTTAACAAAGGCAATGATAGAAAGTAAATCTATTTGTATTGCTTACGAAACGGTAGAAGATAGCGACGGAACTTTACCTTTATTAACACCTATGTCTGAAGTTGCAGGAAGAATGGCAATTCAGCAAGGAGCTAAATATTTAGAAAAGCCAATTAAAGGACGTGGTATTTTATTAGGTGGTGTACCAGGTGTTGCCCCAGGAAAAGTATTAATTTTAGGAGCAGGAGTTGTTGGAGTACAAGCAGCTAAAATGGCAGCAGGTTTAGGTGCTCATGTAACAATTATGGATATTAATATGAAACGTTTACGTTATGTAAATGATGTATTACCAAACCATGTTACCACTGCTTTTTCTAGCGAATATAGTATTAGACAGTTAATTAAAACACACGATTTAATTATTGGTGGCGTTTTGGTAAAAGGAGGGAAGGCTCCAAAATTAATTACAAAAGACATGCTTAAAGACATGCGTCCAGGAACTGTTATTGTTGATGTTGCAGTAGACCAAGGAGGTTGTTTTGAAACAACAAAAGCAACCACACATGAAGATCCAACATTTATTATAGATGATGTAGTACATTATTGTGTTGCAAATATGCCAGGAGCTGTACCTTATACATCTACTATTGCTTTAACAAATGTAACATTACCTTATATTATAAATTTAGCCAACAAAGGTTGGGAAGAAGCTTGTGCTACAGATGCATGTTTAGATAAAGGATTAAATATTATAAAAGGAAAAATTGTTTATAAAGAAATTAGTGAAGCGTTTCAATTAGAAGCTTTTGAGGTTTAATTGAATTTTTACTAGAATATTTTTTGAAAAGTCTCCAGTGTTGTTTTTGTGTTGCAACCTGGAGATTTTATAATATATTCTAAAATTACAACCACTGTTATTAAACTTAATTATTCTTGTTGATGTAGTATATAAAGATTCTTAGTTAAAGATAAATACAGAAGTACCTGCATCTTACTAATTAAAAACTGAATACAATTTCTTTTATAAAAGAAGAATAACTGCTATATATAATGTTAATTATAAAAAAGTTATTATATTTGCAGCCTTAAAAATAAACAATAAATATTTAATTTATGAATCATTACGAAACTGTTTTCATTTTGAATCCCGTTTTATCTGATACTCAGATAAAGGAGACAGTACAAAAATTCGAGGATTATTTAGTTTCCAAAGGAGCTGAAATGATCTCAAAAGAGAATTGGGGCTTAAAGAAATTAGCCTACCCAATCCAAAAGAAAAAAAGTGGTTTTTATCACTTATTTGAGTTTAAAATTGCTGGAGAAGAAATCTCTGCATATGAGTTAGAATTTAGAAGAGATGATAGCATTATGCGTTACCTTTCTGTTAGATTAGACAAACATGCTGCTGCTTGGGCAAAAATTAGAACTGAACGTGTTAAATCTACTAAAAAATAAGAAATGGCATCAATAGAACAACAAGCAAAAGGCGGTAAATCTGCTGACGTTAGATATTTAACGCCATTAGATATAGACACTAAAAAAGAAGCAAAATACTGTAGATTCAAGAAGAAAGATATCAAGTATATCGACTTTAAAGATGCAGACTTCTTAATGTATTTAGTAAATGAACAAGGTAAAATTTTACCAAGACGTTTAACAGGAACATCATTAAAATATCAACGTAAAGTTGCGCAAGCAATTAAAAGAGCGCGTCATTTAGCGTTAATGCCTTACGTTGGAGATATGTTAAAATAATAAAGAGGTAGAACATGGAATTGATATTAAGACAAGACGTAGAAAATTTAGGATTTAAAGACGATATCGTAGAGGTTAAAAACGGTTATGGTAGAAACTTTTTAATCCCTACAAGACAAGCAGTTTTAGCTACTTCATCTGCAAAGAAAGTTTTAGCAGAGAATTTAAAACAACGTGCTTACAAAGAAGCTAAATTAATTGAAGACGCTAATGTAATAGCTGAAACAGTTAAAGGATATGAAATTAAAATTACATCTAAAGTTGGTTCTGGAGACAAATTATTTGGTTCTGTAAACAACATAGATTTAGCCGCAGCTCTTGCAAAAGCAGGAACAGACTTAGATAAGAAATTTATTAAAGTTGTTGGTGGTTCTGTAAAAAGATTAGGTAAATACGAAGCATCTGTAAGATTACACAGAGCAGTAGTTGCTGATATTATTTTTGAAGTTGTTGCTGAATAAGTAATAATTATTAAATAATTGTTAAGAAATAAAAGTCTACTTTAACGAGTAGACTTTTTTTTTGCTTTATTTTTGTTTAAATCAAATTCAAAAATAATATGAAGCAAAAATTACTTTTTTTATGTTCGTTCATTTTAATGTTTAGTTTAAGTGCTCATGCACAAACAACTACATCAAAAATAAAAGGAACAATTACGGAAATTAGCGGAGAGCCTTTGTATGGTGCAACCATTGTTGCTACCCATACACCTACAGGTACAGTCTCTGGTACAACAGCTCAAGATAACGGTAGATATACTTTATCTAATTTAAGAATTGGAGGTCCATATACGATTACGATTAGCTATTTAGGTTTTAAATCTAAAAAAGTAACAAATGTATTTTTAACATTGGGTAAAACAACCAATATTAATGCTGTTTTATCTGAAGATAGCAATACTTTAGAAGAAATTGTAATCAGTTCTGGTAAAAACAGTGTTTTTAATAATGATAGAACAGGAGCACAGACAAGTATTAGAACTAAAGATTTAAAAACATTACCAACAATATCTAGGTCAGCGTCAGATTTTACACGTTTAGATCCTTCTGCATCGGGTGGTTCTTTTGGTGGTAGAAATGACCAGTTTAATAATTTCACCTTAGATGGTTCTATTTTTAACAATCCATTTGGTTTAGACGCAGCAACTCCTGGAGGTCAAACAGCTTCTCAACCTGTGTCTTTAGATGCTATAGAACAAATTTCTGTTTCTACAGCTCCTTATGATGTTACTTTATCTGGCTTTACAGGTGCTTCTGTAAACGCAGTAACAAAAAGTGGAACAAATACAGTAACCGGAACCGCTTACGGATATTACAGAAATCAAGATTTTACGGGAGGAAAAATTAAAGGAGAAAGTATTTTTGTTCCTAAATTATCTCAATCTCAAATAGGGGCAAGTATTGGAGCTCCTATCATAAAAGACAAATTGTTTGTTTTTGTAAATTTCGAAAAAGACAATAGATCAGATTTAGGTCAGTCTTGGTTGCCAAACACAGGTTCTGGAGCTATTAATGAGTCTAGAGTTTTAAAAGCAGATTTAGATGAAGTACAAAGTGCCTTAGCAGGTATTGGTTACAATACAGGTGCTTATGAAGGTTTTACACATAATTCTAATAGTACAAAAGGGTTGTTTAAATTAGATTGGAATGTGAATAAGGATAATCGTATTTCATTTGTGTACAATTTTTTAAATGCTTCTAGAGATTTACCAGCGCACCCAACAGCATTAGGTTTTAGAGGTCCAAGTTCTCAAATGTTACAGTTTGAAAATACAGGGTATCAAATTAATAATAATTTGAATTCTTTTTTATTGGAATTAAATTCTACGATAACAGATAACATTACAAACAAATTTCAAGCAGGATACACACATTTTGATGATTTTAGAAAAGCTAAATCGGCACCTATGCCAGCATTTAGAATTCAAGATGGTAATGGTGGTAACTATATAATTGCAGGTCACGAACCTTTTTCAATTAACAATACCTTAGATCAAAAAGTATTTCAAATAACCAATAATTTAAATATAAGTAAGGGAGACCATAATTATACTGTTGGTTTTTCTTTTGAAAAATTTGAATTTGACAACTCATTTAATTTAGGAGCGTATGGTTTTGGAGATGCTAGAGGTTATGTTGGTGCATTTGGAGGAGATTTTGCAAGTATGGATGCTTTTAGAACAGGAGTAACCAATGGTCTTTTAGCAGACGCAATGACTGCAGCTCAAAACACTTTTAAAAATAATAACGACAATGATTCTTGGGCATTGGCAGAAACAAATGTAGGTCAGTTTGCTTTTTATGTACAAGATGATTGGAATATCAACGATAATTTTAAATTGTCTTATGGTGTTCGTTTTGATAAACCTTTATTTTTCGATTCTGCAGATAAAGCACAAGATGTTATCGACAAAAGTTTTTACTTACCTAACAATCCATATACAGACCCTTCTACCGGAGAAACAGTATTTTTTGATTCTACAAAAATGCCAAACAACAACTTCTTAATTTCACCAAGAATTGGTTTTAATTGGGATGTTAATGGAGATAGTTCTTTACAATTACGTGGTGGTTCTGGGTTATTTACAGGACGTTTTCCTTTTGTTTGGTTAGGTAACCAAATAGCAAATCCTAATGTGTTTTTCTACCAAGTGGTAGATCCAGATTTTAAATTTCCACAAGTTTGGAGAACAAGTTTGGGTGCAGATGTAAAATTAAAAGATGGTACTATTTTAACTACAGATCTTTCTTATACAAAAGACATTAATGGTGCCCATGTACAAAACTGGGGATTAAAAACACCAACCGGAACTTTAGCAGGTGGTATAGATAATAGATTGGTGTACACAGATACAGACAGAAGTCCTAATTGGGGCGGACCAAATGATAAATCAAATGCCTATGTATTTACAAATTCTAACAAAGGACGAACTTTAAATGCTTCTTTAAAAGCACAGAAAAATTTTGATAACGGCTTGTATTTAATGGCTGCTTATAATTTCTTAAACTCTAAAGATGTAAATTCTATTGAAGCAGAAATAACAGGAGATGCTTTCAATTTTAATCCGGTTTTATCTAACTCAAATGACGCTACTTTAGCGCACTCTAAATACGGAGATACACAACGTTTTATTGGTGTTGCTTCTAAATCTTGGAACTATGGTACCAATGATAAATGGACAACCACCATTTCTTCTTTTTACGAATTAGCAAAAGGAGGTCGTTTTAACTATACCTATGCAGGAGACATTAATAATGATGGTTCTAATTTAAATGATTTAATTTATATTCCTACAGATAGCCAAATTGATGCAATGACATTTAAAGCACCTGTTAATTCTGGAGATTTATCTATTGCAGATCAAAAATCAGGATTAAAAAATTATATAAATCAAGACGATTATTTAAACGGTAGAAAAGGTCAGTACGCAGAGCGTTACGGAGCATTATCTCCTTGGAGAGGAAAAATGGATGTAAAATTTATTCAGAATTTAAAATTAGCAAACAATAATTCATTAGAATTTACCATAGATATTTTAAACTTTGGTAACTTATTAAACTCTAATTGGGGCTTAGTGCAACAACCAGATGCAGTGCAATTGTTAGGTGTTACTGTAGACAATGCAGGTTTACCAACTTATAGTTTTAATTCAGATTTAAAAGAAACATTTGTGTATAATTCTACATTATTATCTAGATGGCAAGCGCAAGTTGGTTTAAGATATTCTTTCTAAATCAATAAAGAATTCAGATATTTGAACCGCCCATAATTGGGCGGTTTTTTTTACCATAAATTATGAAATACAGACAACTTACCAAAGAGCAATTTGAAAGCTTACACGAAGATTTTGCACGTTTTTTAGCAACACAAAGTATCGATGCTAAAGAATGGAATCAAATTAAAAAAGAAACACCACAAATTGCAGAAGATGAAATGAATGTTTTTTCTGATGTTGTTTGGGACGATGTTTTAACAAAAACAAACTATGTAGAGCATTTTTCTAAAACATCTGTAAACCTTTTTAAGTGTGATGCAGAAGAAATACATAGAATTGCCATTAAGATTACTTGGGATATTAATTTACTAGAGCAAAAAGGCTTTGAGTGGTTAATGCAAAACCCAATGGATAATTCTGTAGAAATTTTTAAAGGCACAAAACCGTATAATAATGACGAAAGAAATACTGAAATTTTCGATTTAATAGAAAAAGGAAGTTCTATTTCTAAAGGAGAAATCTTTGAGTACTTTAGTCAGTTGGTTTCTTAATTTTTTTAGAAGCTATTTCCTGCTTTCACTACTCGCTTTTATTGCCAAAAAAATGGCAATAAAGAGCTCAAACAAACCGTTCAATCAGGGCTAAACAACCTTGTTAGCTTTCTGTTTTAGTAAAAGTAAATAGTATATATAATATCAAATAAAAAATCTGTCAGTTTTAAAAAACTGACAGATTTTTTTAATATTACGCTTCCTCTAAAGCTTTACGAGTCTGTTTAATGGTCAGTGTACTTCCGTCGTGGCTCCATCCAGGAGCAGCAAAAGCATACATAAATTTATGATACAGATTCTTAGATTTTTTCATATCATTCCAAATATCCTTATATTCATGTGTTAAAATCACTAAAGGATTATAAGAATCTGGCGGAGTAGTTACACCATATTTTATTTCAATACTTTCATCAAGCTCTTTCCAAGTTCCAAAAATTCTATCAAATACATTTAAAAACCCACCATGATTTTTATCCATATATTCCATATTCTGGGCATGATGTACTTGGTGCATTGTATGTGTATTAAATATTTTTTCTAAGAAACCTAATTTAGGTACATAAACAGTATGTAATTGAAATTGCCATAAAGCCTCAATACCTAAGCATACAACCAACATTTCTGGCGGAAAACCAATAGCAGTAATCCACATATAAAAAAAAGGTTTGTAAAGAATTGTAAACCAACCATTTCTTACAGCAGTACCTAAATTAAAATTGTCGGAAGAATGATGTACAATATGTGCTGCCCAAAGAAAACGAACATTATGGTTTTGTCTGTGAAACCAATAATAACTAAAATCGTCTAAAAGCTGACAAATTATCCAAATATACCAAGCATAACCAAAAGACTCATAACCCATTATATTTATACGAACTCCATCTACAAGTGGGTTAAAAACATCGTACACAAAATTAAACAATACAATTGCAGCAATGGTTTTTGTTAAAGGAGCCAAAATAGCCGAACCAATTCCCATTGTAAGACTTGCAGCTAAATCTTTCCATTTATAAAGTTTTTTGTTTTCTTCTTTTTTATGATGTTTGCTATAAGCTAATTCTACTAAAATTAGTCCTAAAAAACAAGGAACACCATATACTAGTGGGTTTGTAAAATCCATTTACTATTTTATATTTCGAAAAAATTAAGTGAAAATAAGGAAAATCCCTTAGTGTCTGTAACGTTGTTTTCTTTAAAAAATTATAAAAAAGTTTAAAAAAATGCAATTTATAGATAATAATTTAAAAAACTAATTATTAACGAAGTGTTTTCTGTTGATATTTTTTTTATGCTTTTATTGTGATAAGCAAAAATGAATCAATTTTTATAACTAGAATCTACAAATCATTATCAGTTTTCTTTTTTAATACGAGTTACAAGTAGTAATCTAAAGAGGTATTTATGTTTAAGCCACCTAAATATTCGTAAATTTGAATGCTATATAAAAGTTTTAAAAATAATCGATACATCATTTATGAATTATAAACATTTATTAGAAGTATTAAAAGATAACACCAAGAAATTTACCAGTAAAGAAGCTATTTTTTACAAAGACGAAGTTTTAAAAAGTTGGAAAGGAGTTTCTTGGAATTCTTTTTATCATCAAATTCAACAAGTTTCTAAAGGCTTAATTAATTTCGGAATAAAAGAACAAGATAACATTGGTGTTTTTGCTCAGAATATGACGGAGTGGATTATTGCCGATCTTGGAATTATGGGAGTTAGAGCCGTAACGATTCCGATTTATGCTACCAATTCTCAAAAAGAAGTAGAATATGTTGTAAATGACGCAGAAATTAGTGTTTTATTTGTTGGAGATCAAGAAGAGTTTGATAAAGTAGAACAGATTTCTGAAGAAAATAAATTCTTAAAATTAATTGTTGTTTTAACCGAAACGGTTGATATAAAAAATCATAAAAATGCCGTTTATTTTAATGATTTTATAAATGCTGATTATCCAAAAAGTATTGAAACTACATTAGAAAAGCGTCATTCAGAATCTGATTTAAATGATTTAGCAAGTATCATTTATACTTCAGGTACCACAGGAGAACCTAAAGGTGTTATGTTAGATCATACCAACTTTGCAGCATCTTTAAAGGTACACGAAGCTGAATTAGATGTTAATGAAAATGATGTTTCTTTAAGTTTTTTACCCTTAAGTCATATTTACGAACGTAGTTGGGTATTCTTTTGCTTGCAACAAGGAATTCAAGTTTATTTTAACCAAGATCCTAAAAAAATAGCCGATACTTTAAAAGAAGTAAAACCAACTTTAATGTGTACGGTTCCAAGAATTTTCGAGAAAATTTTTACAGCTATTCAAGAAAAAGAAAAGAAGCTTCTCCTATTAAAATGAAATTAGCAAGTTGGGCGCTGGGAGTTGGAAATAAATATCACAACAAGTACCAACGTCTTAATAAAAAAGTACCAGCTATATTAAAGTTAAAATATAAAATTGCAGATAAATTAGTGCTAAGTAAGTTACGCGAAGTATTTGGCGGAAATATAAAGTTTATGCCTTGTGGGGGAGCTCCTTTAGGCCCAGATTTGGTTTCGTTTTTTCATTCGTTTGCATTAAACATAAAATGTGGTTATGGTTTAACAGAAACAACGGCGACGGTTACGTTATTTGGTGATCATTATTTTGAATTTAACTCTGCAGGAAAACCAATTAATGGGTCTGAGATTAAAATAGGAGCTAATGACGAAATTTTAGTAAAAGGACCAGGTGTTATGAAAAGGTATTATAAAAAGCCTGAAGCTACTGCAGAAGTATTTGATGAAGATGGTTGGTTTAAAACGGGTGATGCTGGTAAAATTGATTCATATGGTAATTTAGTGATAACCGATAGAATTAAAGATTTAATGAAAACTTCTGGAGGAAAATATATTGCTCCTCAAAAGTTAGAAACAGCTTTAATTAGTGATTCTTTTATAGAGCAAATTGCGGTTATTGGTGATCAACAAAAATATGTAACGGCTTTAGCAGTACCTAGTTTCGATAATATTAAAAAATATGCTGATGAGCATAAAATTAGTTTTAAAAATATAGAAGATTTGATTAATAATAATCAAATTAAAACCATGTTTGAAAAACGTTTTGAAGAGTTACAAAAGGAGTTTTCTAAGTTTGAGAAAATAAAGAAATTTACCTTGTTACCAAAAGAGTTTAGCATAGAAGCTGGAGAAATAACGGCTACTTTAAAACTAAAACGTAAAGTAATTCAGAAAAAATACAAAGCACTTATTGATAAAATGTATGCTGAATAAGTATTCAGCATGTCATTCGGAAGAATTGAAGAAGTTTATTGTGTAAAACCGTAGTGAGATTTCTCAATCGCAAAAAAGCTCATTTCGAAATGACAGTAGGCACTGTCTCATAAAGTGTGTAAGTTTTAAAAACTCAGGATTGTTCAAATCCTGAGTTTTTTATTTTTATTAACTTTAAATTTTATATACTTATGAGACCAGAAGATTTATTAAACGATGATTTTTTAAAACAATTTAACAACGGATCAGAGCTAACTAGCTTCATCGAACAACTTCACAAACGAGGAGTTGAAAAGATTTTAGAAGGCGAACTCGATGCTCATTTAGATTATGATAAACATCAAAAAAGTAAAGCAAATAACTTACGAAATGGCTACACTAAAAAGAAGCTAAAAACTACTTTAGGGGACAGAAATACAAGTGCCAAGAGATCGTAATAGTTCTTTTAATCCAATGATTATAAAGAAAAGACAAAGTACTGCGGATGGTGTCGAAAATGTTATTATCTCATTGTATGCCAAAGGGATGAGCAATATTGATATCGAAGAACAAATCCGAGAACTCTATAATTTTAATGTATCTACTTCCACAATTTCAAGAATAACTGACGCTATCACCACTGATGTTATCGCTTGGAAAAATAGACCATTAGAGACTACTTATTTAATTGTTTGGATGGATGGAATTGTTTTTAAAGTACGAGAAAACTCTAAAGTAATTAACAAAACCATTTACATTGCTGTTGGGCTTAGAACAGATGGCAAAAAAGAAGTTTTAGGTTTGTGGTTGGGTAAAAATGAATCTTCTGCTTTCTGGATGAGTGTTTTAACTGATATAAAAGCCAGAGGAACTCAAGATATACTGATTACTGCAACCGATAATTTAAACGGTTTTACAGACACTATAAAAACCATTTTCCCGAATTCAACTACTCAAATTTGTGTAGTTCATCAAATTAGAAACTCTTGTCGCTATGTTGTTTGGAAAGATAAAAAAGCCTTTACAAAAGATATGAAACAAATCTATACAGCTCCAACAAAAGAAGCTGCAAGAGCTGCCTTAAAAGACTTTAAAACCAAATGGGAATCTAAATATTCTTACGCCATTAGAAGTTGGGAGAATAACTGGGATGAACTTACCGTATTCTTTGATTTTCCAGTGGAAATTAGAACTATTATTTATACCACAAATTTAATAGAAAATCTAAACGGAAAAATTAGAAAATACACCAAAAATAAACTCTCTTTTCCAACTGATGATGCAGTGATGAAATCTGTATATTTAGCAGTAAGAGAAAGCACTAAAAAATGGAAAATGCCAATTAGAAATTGGGGAATTATTCTAAACCAATTTTTAGCTATATTTGAAAACAGGATTAAACTATAAATAAGTTAACCCTGATTTTTTGAACTTACACAGTTTTTAGGATAGTGTCTGACAGTCGTTAGAAAACTCTAACTACTGATAATTTTTATAACCAACTCTTTAGTCAATGGTTTTCCATTGGCTATTTTTTTGATGTTATCAAACGTAAAAACAAAATCGCAACCTGTTTTATATGCAGAACAACCATAAGCGGTTTTTCCTTTTAAAACAGTTCCTTGTTTACATTTAGGACAGGTTATTTTATCACTGTCATTACGAGGAGTTTTCGACGAAGTAATCTCATTATTAACAGATTGCTTCGTTTCACTCGGAATAACAGTTTGTTTTGGCTCTAATTTTAAAGTAAAATTATCATCAAAACGTATCAAACCTTCAACTGTACCTGCATCTGTTGTAAAACCTTTTAAGTTGGTAGTACAGCCTTTATCAATCAATCGTATCAATTGATTTTCAGAAATTTTCTTTCCGTAAATTTCAAACGGAATTTTTAAATCGCAATTATTTTTATATTCAGAACACCCAAAAGCAGAAGAACCTTTTAAAATAGTTCCTTTTTTACATTTAGGACATGTTTTTCCGGCAACTTGTTTTTTTGTTGCTGCTTTTTTAGGTTTAGGAGTAGCAGATTGCTTGGTTCCATTAGCAGCGACAGTTGAGTTAGAAGAAATTCTTTTTTTAGAAGTGTTAGAACGTACTTCATACACCAATTCATCTACCATTTTCTTCATGTTGTTAATGAAGGTTCCTGCATTAAATTCTCCTCTTTCAATTTCTTTTAAACGTTTTTCCCAACGTCCTGTTAATTCGGCAGATTTTAATAATTCGTTGTCAATAATATTAATTAAATCGATTCCGGTTTGGGTTGGTAAGACTAATTTCTTTTTACGCTCAATATATTTTCTTCGAAACAAAGTTTCAATAATACTTGCCCTTGTAGATGGTCGTCCAATTCCGTTTTCTTTCATCAATTCACGTAAATTTTCATCATCTACTTGCTTACCTGCGGTTTCCATGGCACGTAATAAACTAGCCTCTGTAAAATTTCTTGGTGGTTTTGTTTCTTTTTCTAAGAATGAAGGTTCGTGTGTACCTTTTTCTCCTTTTACAAAAGAAGGCAAGGTCATTTGCTCGTTTAATTCTTTCTTAATTTTGCTTTCTTCCGTTTCAAAAGCAACGCGCCAACCTTTGGTTAAAATTTCTTTTCCGGTTGTTTTAAAAGGAACATCTGCCGCTTTACCAATTACTGAAGTATTAGAAACATCAGAATCTGGATAAAACACACCAATAAATCTACGGGTAATAATATCATAGACTTGTTGTTGGTTGTATTGTAAATTTCCTTGAATTCCGGTAGGTATAATAGCGTGGTGATCGGTTACCTTTTTATCATCAAAAACACGTTTCGATTTCTTAATTTTCTTTCCTAAAAGCGGTTGCGTTAATGCACTATAATTTGTTAATTTCGATAAAATTCCGGCAATTTTTGGGTACACATCATTGGGTAAAAAAGTAGTATCAACCCTTGGGTAAGTAACTACTTTCATCTCATATAACTTCTGAACCATTTTTAGTGTTTCATCCGCAGAAAATCCAAATTTATTATTGCAATATACTTGTAAACCCGTTAAATCGAATAATTTAGGCGCGTATTCTTTTCCTTTCTTTTTGGTAACAGAAACAATTTCAAAGTCAGATTCTTTTACCTTATTGGCTAAAAGTTCTCCGTCTTCTTGTTTTAGAAAACGACCATCTTCATAATTAAAAAGTGTATTTCTGTATTTCGTTTGTAATTCCCAATAAGGTTGTGGTTTAAAATCTCTAATTTCAAAAAAACGATTGACTAACATGGCAAGAGTAGGGGTTTGCACTCTACCAACAGATAAAACTTGTTTAAATCCGCCAAATTTTACGGTATATAAACGTGTGGCATTTAAACCTAACAACCAATCACCAATAGCTCTAGAATATCCTGCATAATATAAATTATCATATTTTTCTGCAGGTTTTAAGTTGTTAAAACCTTCTTTAATAGCTTCTTCAGTTAAAGATGAAATCCATAAACGTTGTACTTTTCCTTTATAGCCACATTGGTTAATTACCCAACGCTGTATGAGTTCTCCTTCTGTACCAGCATCCCCACAATTGATAACAATATCTGCTTTATCAAATAAGGATTTTACAATATTAAATTGTTTTCTAATTCCTGCATCGCCTGTAACTTTGGTGTCAAAACGATCTGGCAACATTGGTAAATTGTTTAAATCCCAACTTTTCCAATGCGGTTTGTAATCTTTAGGTTCTAAAAGTGTGCATAAATGTCCGAAAGTATAAGTTACCGCATAGCCGTTTCCTTCGTAGTAGCCATCACGTTTTGTGTTGGCTCCTAGAATATTAGCAATTTCTCTTGCTACACTTGGTTTCTCGGCAATACAGACTTTCATTTATGTTTTTTGTGAGTTCGAAATTAAGAAAATAATTATTATTTGTTCAGTAATAATTAAGTTTAAATAAATTTTCTATCAACATAATTATTGTTTGTTTTTCGCAATGCTTTTTATAAAGTCAGAAGTTTTTAAAAAGTAACTTGAATAGGCTTTTTTTTAATTAAAAGAGAATACATTATAATTTTCAGTTTATTTTTTCAACTGGATGTCACTCTGTTTTGTGCTACGCTATTCATTTATTAAATCTAATTCATCAATTGGTAACGATATATCTCTAACACCAATATCATTTCTAGCAATAATCCTAATTTCTCTCATATAGTTCTTGATAGTTTTTAAATCTTCATTAGAGAGTTCTATTAAATTTTCTTCTGTAAACTTTGACTTATGGAGTATAAAGGTTCTAAGTTGAAAAAGAGGGTTTTTCAATTTTCTGCTTAGAAAAATTCCATATTTTGAATAGAAAAAATCACGAATATCTTTGTAAAAAGTCATGGAATTTTTTACATTTAAAAACGATTTTTTTTCTATTTCTTTTATAATTGTATCATTAAAATAATCAAAATTAGTAAAAGGACGAAGCAAACACCAAAATTGTAGATAAGCTTCAACTTGTCTTTCATAATGATTTAATTTGAAAGCTTCTCTCTTCTCGTGTTTAATTTTTTTTAATGCATATAAATAAGCTATAATACTTACAGTAATGGATGTTGTAAGAGCTATAATACCAGTAATTATTTTTTCTTCCATTTTTACTTTTATTGTAAATAACATTTTTAAAGACCTAATTTAGTAAATAAAAACCGAATAGAAATCCATAAGTATTTTGTAAGTAACTTATAGTCAGTTATTAATTGTACACGCTATTTTACTTTCGTTATTTATTTAATTCATAATTTAATTCTGTCTAAATTTTCTATCCTTTTCTTAATGATAAATTTCCTCCAAACGTTTATGTTTTTGTAACCTTCTAATTAATTTATTTACGTAGATTATAATTTGGTAATCAAATTAAACATTTTTTTATTGATGAAAATATTAAGATATAATTCATGGTTCTATTCAGTCTAGAATCAAATAAACCACTATAGTATTTTGTTCTATAGTGGTTTATAAAATACTTAATGTACTGCTTTATTTAATCTAAAAAGATTTTTTTGGTGATTTTTTCTTTATCCGTTTTAAGTATTACAAGGTAAACTCCTTTGGCTAAATAGGGTAGAGTAATGGTTTCTACGCCTGTAGTTTCAAAAGAGATATTCATTAATTGTTTACCAAGAAGATTGTATAGTTTTAAACCTGTATCTCCCTGAGGCAAGCCCGTTATTTTTAGCGTAGCATTATCTGGAGTATAGACGCTTATATTTAGATTGTCTTCATTGGTTTCTGTGTTTAATGCAGTTTCGGTTACATGAAGATAAAACCTTCCTATTCCGTTTAAGGTTTTTGATAAGGTAGTTTTGTAAAAACTATTTTCTTCATCAATTCTCGTAAACGTATTTGTTTTTCTATCTTCCAAAAATACTTTTAGGTTGGATGGTAAACTTGTTAGGTTTGCAGAAAAGTTTAATTCTTTACCCGAAATAGCTTTAACCCCAATCGGAATTACCATTGTATTATAATTGTCTTTTGGTAACGATTGTATGGCTAAGTTTTTCCCTTGATTATTAGTAACTAATTGAGTAAATATAGCAAAATCTGTTTGAACCCCATCAAACATAGAACTATCAAAACCATTATCAAAACCAGTTGTTTTACCATCTATATAATAGATTTCTGTATATTTTTGGTTAGTTCCATCTTTTAAGAATAAGGTGATTTTAGGTTTGTTTTCATTTTTTAAAAAGGTGTTACCCCCACCATGAGTTTGAAAACTTTCTGCCAACTTAACAGTTCCGCTTGCGGAAACTTTTACAAAAAAACCTTGTCCTGGCGCTACTAAATAATTTGTTATTTGGTTTTTTGAAATATATTCTCCTGTACCTCCGTTTCCTGATGAGTCCCATAAGAAAACTGTGTTCTCTGTTAAAATACCTTCACTAACATTGTCTAAAAAAGTACTACTATTAATATAGGAAGTAAATGGATTACCAATAGCATTATATTGGTCTCCGGTATCATAAACAGGATATAGTACTGAATCTGTAATTACAAAACCATCAAAACTTAAAGCACCAGCAGATGCTTTTTTAATAGTATACCCCTTACCTGGTTCAAAAGAACCCGGGTTTAAATTTGCAGTTGTATAATAGGTCCATTTTGTATTTATAGGATTTGTATTTATATAGCTACCAATACCTCTTTTAATACCATTTGTAGCTACATCACTATAAAAATCATCTATGTTTTTACCACTTACAGGAGCAGAAATTAAATACCACCCTTCAGAAATAGTTGGTGAGGAAGAAACATATCTATTATAAAGGACTTTTTCGGTTCCTAAATGATGACCTTCTAAAATAAAAGATCCATTAGAGGTTGCATCAGAATTTATAGTAAATACTCCATTTTGTGTTAAATCTCCTCTTACTGTTAAATCACCGCCACCTTCTATTTGAAGGGAAGAAGCTGCATCTACCGTTAAATTATTAACAATAGCAGTAGTTCCTGATTCTATAGTTGGTTGATTAGTAACATTAGGAATAATAACATTATTTGTAGCAATTGGCACTGCAGAAGTACTCCAATTAGTGGACGTAGCCCAATTTTTGCTTGTTTTTCCAGTCCAATTAAAAACCACAATAATATCCTGTAATCTTGTATTTAAAATACTTTCTATGTCATGCCCATCTCCATTGCTACCTTTAAATAGCATAGAGAAATCGAAATTCCCTAAGTTTGTGTTCGTAAGACTTGCAATATCATGTCCGTCTCCGTTACCACCTTTAAACAATACTAGTATATTCGTATTTAAAAGAGTTGTATTTAAAATACTTTCTATGTCATGACCATCTCCATTGCTACCTTTAAATAGCACAGAGAAATCGAAATTCCCCAAGTTTGTGTTCGTAAGACCTGCAATATCATGTCCATCTCCATTACCACCTTTAAACAATACTAGTATATTAGTATTTAAAAGCGTTGTATTTAAGATGTTTTCTGTATCATGTCCGTCTCCATTACCACCATTATATAATACCATTAAATTAGTATTTAAGAGGGTGGTATTTAAAATGTTTTCCATATCATGTCCATCTCCATTGCCACCTTTATACAATAAGGTTAGATTTAAACTTGAAAGTGTTGTGTTAAAGTAGTTGTAAACATCTTGTCCATCGCCATTACCGCCTTTAAATAGCACCATTAAATTAGTGTTCACTAAAGTAGTATTGTTGACGTTTTCTACATCATGCCCATCTCCATTGCCGCCATCAAATTGTTGGGCATGTGTTATTTGGATGAGAAACAACAAAAACAGTCCTATGAATATTTTTTTCATCCTCATCATTTTAAGGTGCTGTTCTTACTGCTCTAAAGCCTATACGAGAACTTCCTCGATTTAATAAAGTAGCACCATCAAACCTATCAGATATTCTTAAAAAATCAGCTCCGTTTACATAAGAACCCCCACGGTAACCGTATCCATCACCAGTAGTACTATTTGGCCAATCAGAAACAGTTCCATTTCCAGTAGTTGAATTGACAATGCCATTACCATGAGTCCCTATAAATGACCTACCTTGAGCAGTACCCACAGTAACAACCGATTCATATACATTACCAGATAGTTCCATAATTCCATAATAACTACCACCAGTTTCTTCTCTAGTTTTATTTACGGCACTAGATGCAAATATGCCACATCTTACTGGTCCAATAATACTGCCTCTGGTATCTAGATACAGAGCATTTCCGCTACTTATTGCTGGGTTGTTAACTATTTCAGTAGAAAAGCCAGAGTTTGAAAGGGTATAATCGATATTGTTGATATTAGCATTACCCCAAGCAAATTCTCCTGCGTTAGGTGCTATTGGGCCTCTAGCAGCTTTTTCATACTCTAGTTCTGTCATCGGACGCATGGCAGCCCAATCCATATAGGCATTTACATCATTTGCGTGTAAATAAGCAAGAGCTCTATCTGGTGAAGTAGTAGTAGCATCAGCAGTACCACCTGTCCAAGATATGGTATTTCTTATTACAGTTGCATCGCTATTTTTGTGATCTGCATCTGTAAGATCATGATACCCTTTTTGTTGCTCTGTTAACGTATTGAAAAAAGCCACCCATTGTGCTTCTGATGTTTCATATTTCATGCAATAAAAAGCGCCAAACCCTTTAGGGTAATCAAGAGGTAAAATTCCAGTCTGGTCTCCGGCAGTTCCAGCCTCTGAAGTGTAATATAAATTACCTGCAGTATTAGCAATAGTTATAGCGTTTTCGCTGGTAACATTATAAGATAAAGTTGTGGAAACACCTCCTCTATGAAATTTGTTTTTTTCAGTACCAACAGTACCCCCTAAAGCAAAAGGGCCTTCGGGTACATGCACCATTTCAATGGCGTATACTTGTACGTCTAAAATATCACTGGTGTTTGTAGAACCATAATCCCATTGTAACTGTATGTTGGTAAAGTTTACATTTCCATCTCCATCTGCATCTCTGTATATAAAAGCACCTTTGTTATCATTAGACACTTCAAGAGTACTTCCGGTTGCAGCAACCGAGTTTGCTTGATACACTGTTGCATGTGTCCAGTTACCATTGTTAGTACGATATTTTACAAAAACCCATGCAGCATCCCAATTGGAGGGGCCTGCACTTAAGCGCCAAGAATTGTCCCAGGCTAAATCAAATTCTACATGGACCCAACCACCAGCTTCATTTAAATTTTCTAAAGAAATGTTTGAAATACGGATATTGTTAGCATACCCAGTAAAGCACATCATCATAATTGTTAAAAATGTTATTGTTTTTTTCATAATTGGTTAATTTTTTTTAGTTGTTAAGATGTTGTTATTTAGTGTTTTAGGGGATGTGTAGCAAAGGTTAATTAAAATAAAGTTTTAATGCACCATAAATATCCTGATTAATAGAGGGGAAAAGCACCCTTTTTTTATAGTTTGTAAAATAAAAAGAAGTGTAATGTGTTTAAAACTAATATATTGATGTGATATGGTTTAACCAATTGAGTCTTTCAAAATCGAGAACATTTATCGAAATGATTCTAACTTTTCAAGATGTTTTTATTTAAAAAATTACAAATGTATATTTTTTGATATATGATGTTATTATTGAATGAAGATTAATTGAATTATTACTTTTAACAACATCTCCTTAAAATCAATCATTTATAATATTATGTGTATATAATAATATAGGTATAAGTTTTTCTAGACGAACTAGAAGTATTAAAAGCAACTTTTAAAGTAAATTATGGTAAATTTAGAAAGTGAAGAGTTGAAAAACGGAATTTTAAAATGTTTTAATAATTCTAAATCATTATTAAGTGATGCTGATTATCTATTTGAAGGTAATCGATTTGCAAGAGCTTATTCAATTTATAGATTATCAATAGAAGAAAACCAAAAATCACATAAGTTGATTAACTTAATTATAGAAAAATCACTTAATAAAGACTTTAGTAAAGAAGAAAAGACGGAGTATAATAAATTTTTTACAGATCATTTAATGAAAATTAGGGCTTCAGCAATAGAAAATTATACTTTTTTTGACTTTTTTGAAAAGTATAATTTAAAGCAAGTCAAAACAAAAGAACAAATTTCAAATGAGATTTTAAACCCTAAACAAATTGATCTTTTTAAGCAATATGGTTTTTATACACATTTGATTAATAAAAAGTTTAAACAACCTTCTGATTTTATTTCTAAAAACAAGTGTCAAAAAATTCAAAGTGAAGCTCAATTGAGTCTATCAAAATCGAGAACATTTATCGATATGTTTCTAACTTTCCCTGAGGTTTTTATTAGAAAATTTTTAAATGTTGATTTTTCGATATATGATGATATTATTGAATAACGATTAATTGAATTAGTATTTTTAACAACATCACCTTAAAATAAATTATTCATAATATTATGTGTATGTAATAATAAGGAAGAGTATTCTAGAAGATCTAGATATATTATAAGCCTTTATATATTTATTATGTTAAATTTAAAATTGCATGAAGTTTTTGAGTTAAATGACTTCACAAAAGTCTTAAGAATTGAAAAAGGTGTTATTTATCTATTTCACGAGAACCATAAAGTAATAAACAGTTGCTTTGTTGAAATGGAGGATAAACTATTTATAGAAACTAAACCTTCTAATAGAATAGAACTTAGGTAAGTACTTTAATAGAGAATATAGTTTTTTTTTAATTCTATATTCTCTATTATTTTATTTTTTAAGGACGATTTTACTTCACCAAAGCTAATTGAATTCGTTTTTTCGCTATATCAATTTCTGAAAATTCACAATAATTTCGGAGGAAAAAGAAAAATGATTTTTACCTTAAAATTAGGAAACAAAAAAGCTTTTTTTTAAAATTCGAAGGAAATTTATCACTTCAATTTTGAGAGTTCTTTTTTAACATCGTCCCAAGTTGTTTTTTTCTTTTTGTTAGATTCATTAACCTCTTGTTGTATCTCATTCTTTTGAGAATCCGTTAAGTCATTCCAAAGATCATTTTTTTCTGTTTTATTGCTCATTTTATAAATATAAGAATTATTATTTTACTTCACCAAAGCCAATTGAATTCTTTTTCTAACCACATCAACCTCTAAAACTTTTACAAGTATTTGCT
Organism: Polaribacter sp. L3A8; assembly: GCF_009796785.1. Taxonomy (NCBI): domain Bacteria; kingdom Pseudomonadati; phylum Bacteroidota; class Flavobacteriia; order Flavobacteriales; family Flavobacteriaceae; genus Polaribacter; species Polaribacter sp. L3A8. The sequence continues at coordinate 740,101 of NZ_CP047026.1, read as the reverse complement.
GATTTAAAGAAACAATGGCATTGACGTCTTTTACAAAAGTATCTGATAGATTAGAAACGTGAATTAAACCACTTTCTTTAATTCCGATATCTACAAAACAACCAAAATTGGTGATGTTATTTACAATTCCGGGTAAAGTTTGTCCGTTTATTAAATCTGTAATTATTTTAATATTTTGGTCAAAAGAAAACATTTTTGCTTTTTCTCGTGGATCAACTCCGGGTTTTTCTATTTCCTTAATAATATCTTCTAACGTAGGTAAACCAATGGTTTCAGAAATATAATTTTTTAAAGAAATTTGTTTAAGAATTTCTTTATTGCCAATAAAATCACTTACTTTCTTTTTGTGGTCTTTCGCCATTTTATCAACCAAAGCATAACTTTCTGGATGCACGCCAGAATCATCTAACGGATTTTTTGCATTCTTAATTCGTAAAAAACCAGCTGCTTGCTCAAATGCTTTTCCGCCTAAACGAGGCACTTTTTTAATGGCAGTTCTAGACGTAAAAGAACCGTTTTCGTTTCTATAATTCACGATGTTTTCTGCAATTTTTGGTCCAATTCCAGATACGTAACTCAATAAAGATTCGCTTGCCGTATTAATGTTTACACCAACCGTATTTACGCAACTTTCTACAACAGTATCTAAAGATTTTTTCAATTTAGTTTGATCTACATCATGCTGATATTGGCCAACTCCAATCGATTTTGCATCAATCTTTACCAATTCTGCCAAAGGATCTGCCAATCTTCTTCCGATAGAAACAGCACCACGCACAGTAACATCGTAATTAGGAAATTCATCTCTTGCAATTTTAGAAGCCGAATAAATAGAGGCGCCAGCTTCACTCACTACAAAAATTTCAATATCGTTTTTAAACTGAATGTTCTTAACCAATTGTTCCGTTTCTCTTGATGCTGTTCCGTTTCCAATAGCAATGGCTTCAATTTTATAAGTATCCGCCAAAGAGCTAATTTTATGAATAGCTTCTATAGATTTATTTTGTGGCGCATGCGGATAAATATTTTCATTATGCAACAAATCTCCTTGCTCGTTTAAACAAACTACTTTACAACCCGATCTAAAACCTGGATCTATTGCTAAAATTCGTTTTTCGCCCAAAGGAGCGCCTAATAATAACTGTTTTAAGTTGTTTGCAAAAACGGTAATTGCAGCTTCATCTGCTTTTTCTTTTGCAATAGACATTGCTTCGTTAGATAAAGATGGAAATAACAAACGTTTATAAGCATCTGCAATTGCCAATTCAATTTGTTCTGAACATTCGTTTTGTGAACGAATAATTTTCTCTTCCATTTTTTGAAGCATTCTTTCCTTGTCAATTTCTATTTTAACACGAATAAAACCTTCGTTTTCGGCTCTTAAAATAGCTAATAATCTGTGTGATGGAATTCGCATTAAAGATTCGCTCCAATCAAAATAATCTTTAAATTTTTGCGCTTTTTCATCATCCGCTTTAGCTTTAATAATTTTAGATGAAATGGTAGAATGGCGTTCTAATTCTCGTCTAATATTATTTCTTATATCTGTACGTTCATTAATCCATTCTGCAATGATAAAACGAGCGCCTTCTAAAGCATTATCAATAGTATCAACTTCGTTGGATGTGTGTTTAGAAGCGGTATGTTCTAAATCATTAACACGCTGACTCATCATCATTTTCGCCAGTGGTTCTAAGCCTTGTAAACGAGCTGTTTCTGCTTTGGTTTTTCGCTTTTTCTTAAAAGGTAAATACAAATCTTCTAAAGCAATTAAGTCTCTAGAAGTAGTTACTTTTTGTTCTAATTCTGATGTTAAAACATTTTGTTCTTGTAATGCTTTTAGAATGGCTTTTTTTCGCTTTTCTAAAACCTCAAAAACTTCTTTAAACTTAACAATTTCTCCTATTTCTACTTCGTCTAAATTACCAGTCATTTCCTTTCTATATCTAGATATAAAAGGAATTGTAGCATCTTCATTTAACAGTGAAATAGTGTTTTCTACAGATTTAGAAGAAAGTTGTGTTTGCTGAATTATATATTGAAGTAATTGCATTTTTTATTTGAATTTTATCAGAAAAAAGAAACCTCATAAAAATGAATTTATGAGGCTGCTAATATAATAGATTTTTGTCTCCTTGTGCGGAGTAAAAAGGTTAAAAAGTTCTCGAAACTTCGTTTGCTACTTTCAATCAAAAAATATTTTGATTTCAGCAATGATCGAACAGATATTATGAAATTACTTTCTCAAAAGCCAGTCTTTTTGCATTGTAATTGGTGTAAATTATTCCACAATAAGTGTAACCTAATTTTTTGATTAAAGATTGCATTCCAATGTTATCTTCATGTGTATCAATCTTTAAACTTTTTACTTTTTTATCTTTTAATTGTTGATGAAATTCATCAAATAGAAAAGTAGCTAAACCTAATTTTCTAAATTCCTTTTTAATCGCCATTCTATGAATAACTCCGTAAACTTCCGTTTCATCAATACTCCAATTTCCATCAATAACCTTGTAGGTTGGTTCTGGATTTACAGTAAACATAGAAGTTGCCATTACTTGATTTTCGTCATTAATAACAACGTAACTTTCGCCTTTTAGAATATCATTTTCTATTTGTGCTATATTTGGATATCCGTTTTGCCATTGATCAATATGTAAGGATGCTAAAAGTTCTTTGGCATCATTAATAATAGTCATGATTTCTGAAACATCTTCAATTTTAGAAAGTCTAATTTTCATCAATATAAACTTATAGAGGTCAGTAGTTAGTTACATATAATTTTGTGATGTTCTACTTTCTCCTTTTCAACCATTTTAGTTATTAAGTTATTGAATATTGTTGCTTTACTTTGTGATCGATTAATTCTAAAACAAAATTCATTAAAATATCTATTTAGATTAAAGTCACTTACCCAAGAATACGTTGTTCTTATCCAAGATTTCACCTGATGAATCATTGTATGAAGTGCTTTAAAATTCATACCTCCATTACTTTCTATTTGAGTAATATTATAAGCTTTCGCAATAGGTCTGTAACCTCTCCATTTGTCGGTTATCACTTTAGCTTCTCGACTGATATGATTCACAAAAATATATTGCAAAGAACTAGCTGAAAAATCTTCGATTCTCATGGCATACATTCTTTTAACTTTTCCATCTTCAGTTAGTTCAACAGCAGTTATAGCTTTCTTTTTCTTAGCATTATAACTTCTTCCTACTTTATCTTTTTCTCGTCCACCCAAAACAAATTCATCCACATGAACAATACCGGTCATAGGACTATTTCCACTACTTTCCATAGCTTCTCTAATTTTGAGCATAAATAAACGTGCAGTCTTTTCTGTTACACTAAAACGAACTGCAACATAACTAGCAGAAAGGCTTTTAGTACTCGTACTCATTTCAAAAACAATAAAGAAAGCTTTTCTAACACCAAACTTTACTTTATGAAAAAGTGTGTTTGATGTAGATGATTCTTGATGAGAGCAAATATTACATGTCCGTGAAAAATCTTTTCTTATTTGAGCCTTGTTATGACCACATTTAACACATTGAAATCCATCTTTCCACTTAATATCTGCCAAGTATTTCTTGCAATCTTCATCCGTTTTAAACCGATCAGCAAACTCTAGAAGGTTTTGTCCTTTAAATATATTCATAATATTACTGTATTTGTTGTTTTTAAAGATATGAATTTAAATACTGACCTCTATAAAATTATATCATTTTAAAATCTAATAAGATTTCACCATTCACAGAACATTGTAATTGATCTCCTTTAAAAATTTCTCCTTTGCCAAGTGCAGGTGTTCCTGTAAAAATTAAATCTCCAGGTTGTAACGTCATATATTTTGATATAAAAACAATAATATCCGCAAAATCGTTAATCATATATGCCGTATTACTTTTTTGTTTTTCTTCTCCGTTAATTTTTAAATCAAAATCAATATCCGCTAAATTATAATCAGCAACGGGTTTAAAACTAGAAATAGGTGCAGCACCATCAAAACCTTTTGCAAAATCCCAAGGATGTTTTGTTTCTCTAGCATCTTTTAAAATATCTGTTGCTGTATAATCGATACCAACAGCAATTTCAGAAATATAAGAATTAGCGTCTTCTTTAGCAATGTTTTTTCCTTCTTTTCCTATTTTTACAACTAGCTCAACTTCGTAAATTAATTCGTTTGTTATACTGCTAGGATATTCCACATCACAATTAATAGCTAAACTAGATTCTGGCTTTGAAAAAATAAATTTCTTAGCATTTTTTTTCTCTTCAATATCTTTTAGATCAGTAACGTAATTACTTCCTATTCCTAGAATTTTCATTTTTAAGTTGTTTTAATTTTGTTAGGTAAATTTAATAAAAAAATCCACCAAAAAATATATTTTCTGATGGATTTATTATTTATAAAAAGCTTTTTTTAAGCTTCTATTTCTTGTTTTTTAGAAGCTTTTTTAGTGCTTTTATCACTAGATAAATCTACTACAACTTGGTTGTGTAAAATATCTTGTATAGTTTGTCTTTTTCTAATTAAGTAATCGGTTCCTTTATGTACCATAACTTCTGCAGGTATATAACGAGAGTTGTAGTTAGAAGCCATAGAGAAACAATATGCACCAGCATTGTGGAAACATAAAACATCTTCTTCAGAAATTTCTGCAATTCTTCTGTTAGATGCAAAGGTGTCTGTTTCGCAAATATAACCTACCACAGAGTAATAACGATCTCTACCTGTTGGGTTAGAAATGTTTGTTATATGGTGATAAGAATCATACATCATTGGTCTTACCAAATGGTTAAAACCAGAATCTACATGTGCAAAAACAGTAGAAGTTGTTTGTTTTACGACGTTTACTTTTGCAAGAAAAGAACCTGCTTCAGAAACCAAAAATTTACCAGGTTCAAACATTAAGGTAATTTCTTTTCCGTATTCAACACAAAATTCGTTGAATCTTTCTGATAATTGTAAACCTAACTGCTCTATATCTGTAGAAATATCTCCTTCTTTATAAGGTACTTTAAATCCACTTCCAAAATCGATAAAATCGATGTTTTCAAATTGTTTAGCAACATCAAACAAAATATCTGATGCACGTAAAAAAGTATCGATATCTAAAATATCAGAACCCGTATGCATGTGAATACCATTGATATTCATCCCTGTATTTTCTACCACACGTTTAATGTGGGGTACTTGGTGAATCGAAATTCCGAATTTAGAATCTATATGCCCAACAGAAATTTTAGAATTTCCACCCGCCATAATATGTGGGTTGATACGTACACAAACAGGAATATCTGGATGTTTTTGTCCGAATTGCTCTAATATAGAAAGGTTATCAATATTAATTTGAACTCCTAATTTAGCAACTTCTTCAATCTCAGATAAAGAAACACCATTTGGTGTATAAATAATATCGTGAGGTGCAATACCAGTTGTTAAACATAATTGAACTTCTTGATAAGAAACGGTGTCTAAACCAGAACCTAAATCTTTAAAGAACTTTAATATGTTAATATTAGAAAGTGCCTTTACAGCATAGTTTAACTTTAAACTTTTAACGCTGCTAAAAGCGTTTGTTAATCTGTTGTACTGCGATTCAATTTTATCTGTATCGTAAACATATAAAGGACTTCCGTATTTATTTGCTAACGCTGTAAGTTGTGTGTTTTCCACTTTATTTCATTTTATATCTGGTGTCAAAAGTAATAAAATTGTTGTGTAAACAATCACATGTTTAAAAATATAACATATTGTTTTTTTTTGTGATTTTTACACAGAAATAAATTCTAAAACTTAAGATTAAAGCTTTTTATTAAAGCTGTTTTATTACTAAATTTTAGGTGTTAATTTACAACTAAATGAGCTTTAAAAACAGTTGAAATCATGTTGATAACTAATTTACAGAGCTATTTTATTTTTGCTCGTTTAATGCTATTTTAGCAAGGCTTCAAACCTAACAACAGTAAGACATTTCATGAGTCAAGAAACAAAATATACAGAAGATAATATCAGGTCTTTAGATTGGAAAGAGCATATAAGAATGCGTCCGGGAATGTACATTGGTAAATTGGGAGATGGTTCTTCTGCAGACGATGGAATCTACATTCTTGTAAAAGAAGTTTTAGACAATTCTATTGACGAATACGTAATGGGAGCGGGTAAAACCATTGAAATTTCTATACACGGTAGTAAAGTTATTGTTAGAGATTACGGACGTGGAATCCCTTTAGGGAAAGTAGTTGACGTGGTTTCTAAAATGAATACAGGTGGTAAATACGACTCTAAAGCGTTTAAAAAATCTGTAGGTTTAAATGGAGTTGGTACAAAGGCAGTAAATGCACTTTCTTCGTTTTTTAGAGTAGAATCTTCTCGTGATGGTAAGTCTGCTTCGGCAGAATTTAGTCAAGGAAACCTAGAAAATCAAGAGTTTTTAGAAGAATCTTCTCGTAGAAAAGGAACAAAAGTTTCTTTTATTCCGGATGAAGAAATCTTTAAGAAATACAAATTTAGAAATGAATATGTAGCAAAAATGCTGAAATATTATGTGTATTTAAACCCAGGTTTAACCATAATTTTTAACGGAGAAAAATTCTTTTCAGAAAACGGACTGAAAGATTTATTGGAAGATAATAACAATGTAGATGATATGTTGTATCCAATAATTCACTTAAAAGGGGATGATATAGAAGTTGCTATTACACATAGTAAAACACAATATTCAGAAGAATACCATTCTTTTGTAAATGGGCAACATACCACACAAGGTGGTACGCATCAATCTGCGTTTAGAGAGGCAATTGTAAAAACAATTAGAGAATTTTACGGTAAAGCTTTTGAAGCTTCAGACATTCGTAAATCTATTATTTCTGCGGTTGCTATTAAAGTAATGGAACCTGTTTTTGAGAGTCAGACAAAAACAAAATTAGGTTCTACAGATATGGGCGGAGAACTACCAACTGTAAGAACTTACATTAATGATTTCTTAAAAACCAAGTTAGATAATTTTTTACATAGAAATACAGATGTGGCAGATAAGTTACATCGAAAAATAATTCAGGCAGAGAAAGAACGAAAAGAACTTTCTGGAATTAGAAAATTAGCGAAAGACAGAGCTAAAAAATCTAGTTTACATAATAAAAAATTACGTGATTGTAGAATTCATTTAGGCGATACCAAAAAAGAAGCGTATTTAGAATCTACATTATTTATTACCGAGGGAGATTCTGCTTCTGGTTCTATTACAAAATCTAGAAATGTAAACACGCAAGCCGTTTTTAGTTTAAAAGGAAAGCCTTTAAATTCTTACGGATTAAGTAAAAAAATTGTGTACGAGAATGAGGAATTTAATTTATTACAAGCCGCTTTAAATATAGAAGATGGTTTAGAAGATTTACGTTATAACAATATTGTAATTGCAACCGATGCCGATGTAGATGGTATGCATATTCGCTTATTGTTAATTACATTTTTCTTGCAATTTTTTCCAGAGTTGATAAAAGAAGGGCATTTGTATATTTTAGAAACGCCTTTGTTTAGAGTTCGAAATAAAAAAGAAACGTTTTATTGTTATTCTGATGAAGAAAAAAGAGAAGCCATAGAAAAGTTAAGAGGAAAACCAGAAATAACTCGATTTAAAGGTTTGGGTGAGATTTCGCCAAATGAGTTTGTTCATTTTATTGGTGATGATATTCGTTTAGACCCTATTATGTTAGACAAAGAAATGTCTATAGAACAAATGTTAGAGTTCTATATGGGAAAAAACACACCAGATAGACAGAAATTTATTATTGAGAACCTAAAGGTTGAGCTAGATACTATTGAAGAGGATGAAATATAAATGGGAAAACTAAATAAAAACATTTCTCTAATAGCCTTATTTATTTTGGTTCTATTATTTTTTTCAATCAATTTTAGCAATTTAGGTAGTAGAAGTAATTTTAGTTCTTACATAGGAATTATTGGTTTAATAGCTTTTGTTTTGGTAAAATCTAAAAAGAATAGTAAATAAATTTGGCTAAAGCCTTTGTGTTGATGTTATTAATTACCTATGGATAAATCCATAGGCAATTAAAATGTTGAAAAATAGTTAATTATGATTTTCAATTGTCACAGGCTTTAGCCTGTGTTAAATAAATAAAAGGAATAATGGTTTTAGCCAAACTTTAGAAGTTAAAAAATAATTGACATCAAAAAAGTTATCCAAGCAGTAGTGTTTTTTAAACTTGTTAGGTTTGTTAAGCTAAAAAATATAGTAGATGCAATTTAATGACCTTCAATTAAAATAATACTGTTTTTGGGCATTAAAGTTAACGTGTTAAAGAAAATTTAAAAAAGAAACAATTATGAAGATTAAAATTACCTTATTTTGCTTATTAATTTCATCAATAACTTTTTCTCAATTTCCAGGAGAAAGAACAAAAGAACCTCAAACAGGACCAGATAAAAATATTTATAAAATTAAGGATGTTATTCAATTAGGTAATGCTTTAAGTGGAGAAACATTTAGAAATGTATTTGCATATAAACATAAAAGTGTATTTGATAATATAGATGACGCTCTTGCCTTAGATGTAGTGCCTTCATACGAAGTATTTGAAGATAAGGATAATAATATGATGATAAAAGGACAATATATAATACCTGTATCAAAAGAATATAATGGTTTTAAAGGAAAGATAAAATACTTTAAACGTGTTAAATCTGAAAATAATTATTACACATTTGCTATTTTAAAAATTCCAAACTCTCAAATTAGATTAGCTGTACCACTACAAAGCGCAATTTTAACTGGAGAAATGATTTCAAAAGATAAGAATTTTATTGCAAAAGAAATTGAAGAAAATGAAATTTTAGATAAAATTGATATTAAATCATTTTCTAATGATTATGATTTAAAGTTACTAAGTTGTAAAGGAGATAAAAATACTCAACAAGTAAGAATTGAATTTTTAATTAAACATAAAAAGGTGCATCAAAAAGTGTGTTTTGAAGGTAAAAAATACATAACGTCTGATGAAACTAGTGCTTTTGACTTTAATGGGAATGAATATAAAGCTAATGAATCTATTGTTGGTTCTAAAAAATCTTCTTATGTAACTTGTAATAAAATACCAACTAATGTTCCTTTAAAAGCTTCTGTAAATTTTATTAAAATACTACCAACTGTAGAAAAATTAAGTTTCGTAACCATAAAAGTAGAATATAGAGATTTTGATGGGACATATAAAAACAATAAAGGTAATATTGAAATACAAAATTTAGATATTGATTGGGAGAATTAAATGAAAAGCAACTTAAAGTCTTAATTTGGTACCTCAAGTTGGGTAGGAAATAGATATTTACCTTTAGTCTTTACAGAAAAAGGAGTTGCCATGTTATGGAGTGTTTTAAATAGCGATAGCGCAATTGCGGTAAACATTAAAAATATAGAATTGGTATTTTCTTATTAAATGTAATTGCGAGGAACGAAGCAATCTCTTTCTTTAAATTGAGATTGCCTCAGAAAGAGAAAAACTTTCCTAGCATTGACAAAAAAGAAAGAACAAAATTGGGTATCAAATAGATAAAGGTAAAAGCAAATAGTTTGCAAGTATGCCTGCGTTAGGGATTGAAGTGAAAATCCTTTTTTTTGTTTAAAGCGTCATTGCGAGGAACGAAGCAATCTCTTTATTAAAATGAGATTGCCACAGATAATAAAAAAAAATCTTAGCAATGACAGATACAAAAAAAAGATTGCAGCGTAAAGCCCGACCTTTTTAGGGAACGCCCAAATAAAGAAATACAGAGTTAAACGATTAAACAATTAAACGTTTAAAAAGAATGAGTGAAGAGATAAACGAGAACGAACACGAAGAGGAATTGTCTAATTTAGAAAATCAATCTGATGCTCTAGATAAACCGGTAGATGCCGTAGAAACCATTACCAAAGTTACAGGAATGTACAAGGAGTGGTTTTTAGACTATGCTTCTTATGTGATTTTAGAAAGAGCGGTTCCGTCGTTAGAAGACGGATTAAAACCTGTGCAACGTAGAATTATGCATTCTATGAAAGATTTAGATGATGGACGTTACAATAAGGTAGCAAATATTGTTGGTCATACCATGCAATATCACCCACATGGTGATGCTTCTATTGCAGATGCAATGGTGCAAATTGGTCAGAAAGAATTACTGATTGACATGCAGGGAAACTGGGGTAATATCTTAACAGGAGATAGAGCTGCAGCTTCTCGATATATCGAGGCTCGTTTATCTAAATTTGCCTTGGATGTTGTTTTTAATCCAAAAACAACAGAATGGAAAATGTCTTATGATGGTAGAAGAAGAGAGCCGATAGATTTGCCAGTAAAGTTTCCGTTATTGTTAGCACAAGGAGCAGAGGGAATTGCGGTTGGTTTATCAACAAAAATATTACCGCATAATTTTATAGAACTTATTGACGCTTCTATTAAATATTTAAAAGGAAGAAGCTTTAGAATTTTACCAGATTTTATAACAGGCGGAATTGCAGATTTCACCCATTATAATGATGGAAAAAGAGGAGGAAAAGTACGTGTTCGTGCTAAAATTCACCAATTAGATAAAAAGACGTTGGTAATTAATGAAATTCCGTTTTCTACCACAACAACTTCTTTAATAGATAGTATTTTAAAAGCCAATGATAAAGGGAAGATTAAGATAAAAAAGATTGAAGATAATACTGCTGCAGAAGTAGAAATTTTGGTGCATTTACCGCCAAATGTTTCTCCGGATAAATCTATAGATGCGTTGTATGCTTTTACAAACTGTGAAACTTCTATATCGCCATTATCTTGTACTATAGAAAACAATACACCTGTTTTTGTTGGCGTATCAGAAATGCTAAAACACTCTACAGATTTAACGGTAGCTTTGTTAAAAAAAGAGTTAGAAATTCAGTTAAACGAATTAGAGGAACAATGGCATTTTTCTTCTTTAGAGCGAATTTTTATAGAAAATAGAATCTACCGAGATATTGAAGAAGAAGAAACTTGGGATGGTGTAATTGAAGCAATTGACAAAGGTTTAAAACCACATATTAAACACTTAAAACGTGCCATAACTGTAGAAGATATTACACGTTTAACAGAAATAAGAATTAAGAAAATATCTAAGTTTGATATTGACAAGGCAAGACAATTTATAGAAGGTTTAGAAGATAAAATTGCTGTTGTTAAAGACCATTTAGCAAATTTAATAGAATTTGCTATCAATTACTTTAAACGTTTAAAAGATACCTACGGAAAAGGAAAAGAACGTAAAACCGAAATTAGAATTTTTGATGATATTGTTGCCTCTAAAGTAGCCATGAATAATGCTAAACTTTATGTAAATAGAGAAGAAGGTTTTATTGGAACTTCTTTAAAAAGAGATGAGTTTGTAACCGATTGTTCTGACATTGATGATGTTATTGTTTTTAGAAAAGATGGAGGAATGATGGTATCTAAAGTAGACACTAAAACCTTTGTGGGTAAAGACATTATACATGTTGCTATCTTTAAAAAGAAAGATAGAAGAACGGTGTACAACTTTATGTACAGAGATGGCGCTAGAGGACCATCTTATATGAAACGTTTTAATGTTACCTCTGTTACAAGAGATAAAGAATACGATTTAACCAACGGAAATAAAGGTTCTATTGTACATTATTTTAGTGCAAATCTAAATGGAGAGGCAGAAGTTGTAACCATAAATTTACGCTCTGTTGGTAGTGTTAAAAAATTGAAATGGGATATTGATTTTGCAGATTTAGGTGTAAAAGGAAGAGCCGTTAGAGGAAATACAATTACAAAATATTCAATTAAAAGTGTCGATTTTAAATCTGAAGGAGTATCTACTTTAAAACCTCGTAAAATTTGGTTTGATGATACTGTACAACGTTTAAATGTTGATGAAAGAGGTGAGTTGTTAGGAGAATTTAGAGCCGAAGATAAATTGCTAATTATTGTGCAAAGTGGAAAAGCAAAAGCGGTAAAACCAAATTTAGCGATGCATTTTGAAGATGATATGATTGTGTTAGAAAAATGGAAACCTAACAAACCAATTTCTGCTATATATTTTGATGGAGAAAAAGAACGTTATTATGTAAAACGCTTTTTAATAGAAACACCAGAAAAAGAAGAAGAATTTATTTCTGATCATGCTAAAAGTCAGTTAGAAATTGTTGCCACAGATTACAGACCTATAGCAGAAGTAATTTATTCTAAACGAAGTTTATTGAATGAAGAAGTTAATTTTGAAGAATTTATAGCGGTTAAAGGGATAAAAGCACAAGGAAATCAATTAACAACAGAAAAAATAAAACAAGTTAATTTATTAGAACCTTTACCTTTTGAAGAGCGAGAAGAAGAAACATCTGAAGAAATAGAGGTGGTAGATGAAGAAGTTGTAGAGGATAAATTACCAATTGAGGTTCCAGAAACAGAAACTAAAAAACCTATATTAGAAGAACTTTCTGCAGAAGAAAAAGCTAAAATAGCTTTGCAAAAATCAATCGCAAGAAAGAAAGCAGAACAGAAGAAAATAGATGATGAAAACCAAACGAAACTGTTTTAAAACTAAATTATGAAAAAAATAGGTTTAATTGGAGGTATTACACCGGAGTCTACCATTTTATATTACCGAATCTTAAACGAATTAAATGCAAATAGTTTAGGGAAACCTCATTCTGCAAAAGTAATTATGAGTTCTTTTGATTTTGGACAAATATCTCAACTTCAAAAAGAAGGAAGATGGGATTTGTTAGATCAATTAATGGCAGAAGCTGGTGAAAGTTTAGAAAAAGCAGGTGTAACTTGTATTTTAATTTGTGCAAATACCATGCATTTGTGTATAGACGCAGTTAAGAAAGTAGTTACCATCCCTGTTATTCATATTGCAGAAGCAACCTCTAAAAGTATTATAGAAAAAAAAGTGAAAAAAGTTGCTTTATTAGGTACAAAATATACCATGGAAAAAGATTTTTTTACGGATGTTTTAAAATCGTTTGGTATTGAAGCGATGATTCCTACAAGTGATGAAAGAGAAATAATTCATACTATAATCTATGATGAACTTTCTGTAGGTAACATGAATCCGGTTTCAAAAGAAAAATATTTAAAGATTATAAATAGGTTAATTAAAAGTGGGGCAGAAGGTGTTATTTTAGGATGTACAGAGATTCCGTTATTAATTGATCAAGATGATGTTTCTGTACCTGTTTTTGATACAACTAGAATTCATGCAACTGCTGCTTTTAAGCTTTCTACTAAAAATGAGCAACAACAGCAACAGCAACAACAATAATCTCATTTTTTTAAAGGAGCAAAATTTTTATAGTTTCCGAGTTTGAAAACATATTCAACAATATTGAAAAGTATATAAATCAATTATCTTATTGTGATATTATCCTAAAATCAATCTTTTTTTATATTTAATGATTTTAGATTTTAAAATATTTTTTAATCTTCATATATTTATAAAAAAATAAATTGCAATCTATTAATGAAATTGAAAGGACTTTTATTTTTTTTATTTATTATAGGACATACTTATTCTCAATCTGATATTTATTTTTATAAAGATTCAAGTAGTAGTTTAACGTATAAGAATATTGATAAAGTAAAATTTACACCTATAAATACGGAAGTTTTAGAAAAACATTCCGATGCTACTTTTTGGTTTAAAATACCAGCAAAAGAAACATATTTAAGTTATATTCTAAGAATTGTTAGTATAAGAGTTGATACAGTAAAAGCATATCAAAATTTAAAAGAAATTCAAAGATTAGAATATCAAAGATATCCTTCTTTTCAATTTTCAAGAAAATATTCAACATATATAAAAGTAAAATCTAATTTTAGTTTCAATTTTCCTGTAGAATTAAACACAGTAGCAAAAGCAGAATTTATAGAAAAAAAACAATTACTTGTTAATGGTATTTATTATGGAATTACTTTTTTGGTGATACTTTTTAGTATTAATTACTTTTACTTTTTTAGAGATAACTCTTTTTTATACCATGCTTTTTTGTTGTTCAGTTTAACTCTTAGCTTTGTTTTATCAGATGGTATGTTTCAATTTTTTAATGTTAATGATAAAAAAATTGAAATTTTAATTTTATTTAATTATATCCTTCTAGCTTATTCTTCATCTAAGTTTACAATTAATTTTCTTTTATTGGACACTTATTTTCCTAAAGTGAAAAGGTATATATATAGCATGGTAATAGGTGTAATTTTACTTGCTGTTTTATTTTTAATTTTTAAGAAGAATATAGTATATACCATTTTAACTGTATTAACTGGAGTTCTTTTATTTATTCATTGGTTTATAAGTGTTTTGCTTTTCAAGAAAAACACACATACTAAATTATTTGCACTCTCATACGTAATTTTATTATTTAGCGGAATAGATTTTTTTGTTTTAAAAAAATTCGGAATTTCATTATTTGAAACCAATGCCATTAATATAAAAATTGGCGGGTTTATACAAGTGATAACATTATCATTTGCAGTATTGTTTAGAGAGAAAGATTTAAGAAGGTATAATCGTTATATGAAAAATGAAATTATAAAATACTCTAAAGAAATAAAAAAAATAATTACACAAGAGCAAAAAGAACCTGTTAAAGAAAATTTAGAAAATTTAAGTCTTAGAGAAAGAGAAATTTTTGATTTAATTGTATCTGGTAAGTCGAATAAAGAAATAGCAAACGAAGTAAATATCTCAGTAAACACTGTTAAATTTCATGTGAAAAATATTTACGGAAAATTAAAAATTAAAAGTAGAAAAGAAGCTTTAAAAATTTAATTATTTTAATTTTTAACGGTTTTATCTAATTTGATTAATATTACTTTTATAATGATTGTTAACAGACTATAATTTGTTATGTAAATCTATTAGCTTTATATTTCTGAACTTTATTTTTATAAAGGAATATTTTAAATAAAAATTTTTAAATGAGGTTTAAATTACTCTTATTTTTTTCTTTTTTATAGGGTACACTTATTCACAATCTGATATTTACTATTTTAAAGATTCAAATAGTACTTTAACTTATACTAATATAAGTAAAGAAGAATTTAAACCTTTAAAAAACAGTATTTTAGAAAAAAAATCGAATACTACTTTTTGGTTTAAGATACCAGCAAATGATTCTGATTTAAGTTATGTTTTTCGAATTAATAGTATAAGAGCAAAAAACGTTCATGCATATCAAAATTTAAAAGAAATTCAAAAATTAAAAAATCAAAGATATGTCTCCTTTAAATTTTCAAGAAAAGATCCAGTATACATAAAAACAAACTCTAACTTTAGTTCCTATTATCCTGTGGACCTTAAAAACGAGGAAGCTTCCTTATTTCAAGAAAAATTAGTACTGTTACTTAATGGGTTTTATTATGGGGCCGCGTTTTTAGTGATTCTTTTTAGCCTTAGTTATTTTTATTTTTTTAAAGACAATGCCTTTATATACCATGCGTTTTTACTGACCTGTATTTCTTTTAGTTTTATAATTTTTGATGGGTCATTAAATTTACTTCATGTTGATAATGAAAATATAGAACTGTTAATTCTATTAGATTACATTTTACTGAGTTTTAGTTCGTTAAAATTTGGAAATAGTTTTCTGATGTTAGAGAAATACTTCCCTGCTGTAAAAAAGTATAATTTTATTTTATTTTTAAATATTGTATTATTTGTAATCTTGTTTTATATTTTTAAAATAAATGCATTTTATATAATATTAAGTACTTTAACATTAGTATTCTTATTTGTTTATTGGTGTTTAGGTGTTTTACTTTTTAAAAGAAATAAGCATACTAAACTCTTTGTATTCTCATATGTCTTTATATTGTTTAGTGGTTTAGACTTTTTTGTGTTAAAAAACTTTGGAATTTCATTATTTGAAAGTAACCAAACCAATTTAAAAGTAGGTGGCTTTCTGCAAATTATTGTATTATCATATGCTGTATTGTATAGAGAAAAAGACTTAAGAAAATATAATTTTTTCATGAAAAATGAGATTATTAAATATTCTAAAAAAATAAAACAACTTACTACACAAGAACAAGAGGAACCTCAAAAGGAAAATTTAGAAAACTTAAGTATTCGAGAAAAAGAAATTTTTGATTTAATTGTATCTGGTAAGTCGAATAAAGAAATAGCTGGTGAAATACATATCTCTGTAAACACGGTTAAATTTCATGTGAAAAATATTTACGGAAAACTAAAAATTAAAAGTAGAAAAGAAGCATTAATCATCGAAAACCAGACTAAACACTAGGTTTTATAGGTAATACTACCCATAAACTACCCACTATTTTTTGTTATATATTTGATATTTGTACTACTTTTGTATTATTATTATTATTATTCCCCCCAATTTTTTTTAAAATATATATGACCTTTAGTAGTTTTACTAAAGGTCTTTTTTTTTTTCATTTTTTTAAGAAACAAAAATAAATAAGAGTTAAACTTATTTTGCAATTAAGAATACACTTGGTTTTCTTGTTCTTGCACTCTAATAAAAGTTGTTCTTTTTGTCAATTCTTTTAATCTACTTGCTCCAACATAAGTACAAGTAGATCTAATACCTCCTAAAATATCAATAATTGTATCGTCTACATTTCCTTTAAAAGGAACTTTAACTGTTTTCCCTTCAGAAGCTCTGTAATTGGCAACACCTCCTGCATGTATGTTCATTGCTGTTGTAGAACTCATTCCGTAAAAAGCCTTAAATTTCTCGCCATTATCTTCAATCAATTCACCACCACTTTCTGTATGACCAGCAAGCATACCACCTAACATTACAAAATCTGCGCTTCCACCAAATGCTTTAGATAGATCTCCAGGAATTTTACAACCACCATCAGAAATAATATGTCCCCCCATTCCGTGAGCAGCATCTGCACATTCTATAATTGCAGATAATTGAGGATAACCAACACCTGTTTTTACACGTGTTGTACAAACAGAACCTGGACCAATACCTACTTTAATAATATCTGCGCCAGCTAAAAGTAATTCTTCTACCATTTCTCCTGTAACTACATTACCTGCAATAATTACTTTATTAGGATGGTTTTTACGCATTTTCTGTACAAAGTTTACAAAATGTTCAGAATATCCGTTGGCAACATCAACACAAATAAAATTTATTTGAGGAAATTTAGCTAAAATTTGTTTTACTTTTTCAGAATCTCCTTTTCCGGTTCCTGTACTAACGGCAATATTTTGTAATGTTTTTTCATCAGCATTTGCTGCAAAATTGCTCCATTCTTCTAAAGAATAGTGTTTATGAATTGCAGTAAATAGACCATGTTTTGCAAGTGCTTTTGCCATTTCGAACGTGCCAACGGTATCCATGTTAGCAGCCATTATTGGTATTCCTTTCCAAGAAATATCGCTATGTAAAAAAGTAAATTCTCTTTCTAAACTTACTTGCGAACGTGATTTTAATGTAGATCGTTTTGGACGAATCATTACATCTTTAAAACCTAATTTTAATTCATTTTCTATTCTCATCTCTATCAAAATTATTAGATGATAAAGGTATTAAATTTGAAAACGATTTTATCAGATTCCTTGTAAGAATACATCTAAAAATACAATGATTTTAATGTAGTAATCGTAGTTTATCAATTTAATAAAAACAGAATTTCTACAACTTTAGATGAACTTCTTAACCTAAATGAGTAATTAAAGTTGTAGTTGGTTAATTATTGCATTTTTTCAAAAAATGTTAAATTATATTTTGGTAACAAATCTGGATGTGTAATTTTTATAATATCCTTTAAAAGTAAATCGGGTCTTGTAGGCGATGTTTCAAAATATATAAGTCCGCCAGTTGCGCCTTTTTTAGTTGCGTAGGTATAAATATTACTTTCTTTAAAAGCAGTAAAAGAGTTGTAATATTGATTCGATTTTAACATGTCTTCCTTGTTCTCGTACAAGCCACAACCCACCCAAAAATTAGCATCTTGTGCTTTATCTAAAACACTTTCTACACTTAAAGGCAAACTACCGTTTCCTTCGCTATCTTTCCATAAATAATTGGTGTTAGCATCTCTAAAATAAGTGGCTATAAAGCTTTTTCCTGCAGGCATATACCATATATCTTTAAATAAACTACCAGAAATAATAGTAGGAATTTTCTTTGCTTTTAAAGCTATTTTTTTAACGGCCAAATAATCTGTTTCAATAGCTTTAAAAACACTATCGGCTTCTTTTTCTTTATTAAATAAAATACCAAAAAATTTAACCCATTCTGCGCGTCCTAAAGGAGTTTCTTCTAACCAATCTCCATTATAAACAACAGGAATTCCGTTTCTTGCAATCGTTTTATATGTTTTATTATTACCATTTAAACCAAAACCAATTACAAGTTCTGGAGCAAGTTCTAAGAGTCTTTCTGTATTCATAGTTTGCTCACTCCCTAATTCTATTACATGACCATCTGCAATGCGTTTTCTTGTTTTTTCTGATGAAATAAAGTTTGTTTGAGGAAAGCCTACTAAATAATTTTCTGCGCCAATTTGTTCTAACATAGATATATGTGTAGTACTTGTAACTACAATGTTGTTAACCGGAATTTTTAACTCATTTTTGCTAATATCCGTTTTATCACCAAGTAAATAAGTAAACCCATTTTTTGCGTTTTGATACGGTTTTTTTATAATTAATTTCTTCTGATTGCCAATTGTAATGATATCAAATCCTTTGGCATATTTTATGGTGCTTTTTACAGAAGTTTCTATTGTTTTAGGAGCTTCCTTTTTCTGACAAGAAATAAAAAAGGTAGTAATAAGTAAGAGAGATAAAAGATGTTTCATTTTAATATTTTATTTTTAATACTTGTGCGTATTGCAATTTTAAATCAAAAGATTTTTCTAACGGAGTTTTATTGATAAAAGAAAACAAGCTTCTAATTACACCGGCATGCGTTACAATAACAACTTTTTTGTATTCTTTTTTTGCTATTTCTAATAAAAAACTGGTAGTTCTAGCGTGCAAATCTAAATAAGATTCGCCATTTGTAGTGGCAACCTTTACAAAGTCATTCATCCAAATATCTAAGGCTTCTTTGTTAATGTCGTTCCAGTTTTGTAATTCCCAATCTCCAAAATCTAACTCTTTTAGGCGATCATCAAAAAGAACAATATTTGATAACTTTTCGGCTAACTTTTTACACCTTTTTAATGGACTACTATACACAACAGTTTCACTATCATCAAGAGAAACTTCTTGTAAAATAGGGGTTATTTCTTCTAAAAAAGTATCGGTAACATCTATGTCCGATTGTCCGTAGCAAATTCCTTTAGCTATTTTTGGCGTGGTATGTCTAATTAATATAATTTCCATAAAGTAAGTATAAATAGATAAAAAACAACTTCAGCAACTTGCTGTAAAGCTCCGGCGCAATCACCTGTTTGTCCGCCAATCCATTTTTTGAAAAAGCGTGCTAAATACCAATACGCTATTAATAGCGGAATAAGGCTTAGAAATACCCAATGATTTTTAAAAAAGAAAAGTGGTAAAACTCCAAAAATGAAAGAAATTACTAAAGATTTAGTACTCATTTGTGTCGTTGTAGGTTTTATTTTAGAACTATCAATATCTCTTACATACGGATGTGTGTAGAGTAGGATAGTAGCTATAAAACGACTGATAGCATGCCCCGAAATAATAAGTAACGGAATATTTACATTAGATAAACTGAGTGTTTGTATTGCCGAAAACTTTAAAATTAACACAGAAAATAAACCAACTACACCAAAGGTTCCTAACCGAGAATCTTTCATGATTATTAGAATTTTTTCTTTGGTCCAACCGCCACCAAAACCATCGCAGGTATCTGCAAAACCATCTTCATGAAAAGCGCCTGTTGTCCAAATAGAAGCAATCATACTTAAAATAATGGCAATTTCTGAGGTGAAAATAAAAGTAGCTAAGTAGTAAATAAGTGCAGCAATAGATCCTACTAAAATACCTACTAAAGAAAAGTATCGGTTACTTTTATTCAGCATTTCAGACGAATGACCCACCCATTTTGGGCATGGTATTCTGGTGAAGAATAATATGGCAGTTAAAAAATAATGGACTTCTTTTTTCATGTGTTAAATACTTAAGCTTCGCTGATGTTGGCACTTTCAAAGGTTGCCATTTCGTTTAAAAATAGTGTTGCAGATTGTATAATTGGCAATGCTACCGCAGCTCCAGTACCTTCTCCTAAACGCAAACCTAAATTTAAAATTGGTTTTACATTTAAGAAATCTAATATTTTTTGATGCCCTTGTTCTCCAGACGAATGTGTAAAAATACAATAGTCTATTACATTTTTATCAATAGTAATTGCGGCAAGTAATGCTGCTGTTACAATAAAACCATCTATTAAAATTGTCATTTTTAAAGCAGCAGCTTCTAAAATAGCACCTGCCATCATTACAATTTCGAAACCACCAAAAGTAGCAAGTGCATCTGTTGGTGATTCTATATTATTGATGTGTTTTTGATACACTTCTTTTAAAACCGTCTTTTTTTGTTGCAATCCTTCACTATCTAAACCGGTTCCTTTACCAACACAGCTTTCTATATTAATTTTTGTAAAATAACTCATTAAAAGTGCTGCAGAAGATGTGTTGCCAATGCCCATTTCTCCAAAACCAATGGTATTACATTTGTTTTGATACGAGGTATTTACAATTTCTTGTCCTTTTTTTATAGCTGCATTACATTGTGTAATTGTCATCGCTTTTTCTATAGAAAAATCTTTTGTTCCCTTTGCTATTTTAGCAGAAATTAATGCTTTGTTTTTATCCAAATCTGCATTTACACCAGCGTCAACAATTTTTAGGTCAATTTTATTTTGCTTACAAAAAACATTAATTGCAGCGCCTCCGTTTAAGAAATTCAACACCATTTGTTGTGTTACTTCTTGTGGATATGGACTTACTTTTTTGGATTTTGTAATGCCATGATCTCCCGCAAAAACAACAATAGTTGGCGTAGTAATTTTTGGAGTTAACGTATTTTGAATACTTCCTATTTTAATAGCAATATCTTCTAACATACCTAAAGACCCAATAGGTTTTGTTTTAAAGTCTATTTTTTTTTGAAGTGCTGTTTCAATTTCTTTAGAAAGTGCAGTAATTTTTGATATCATTTTTATTTTAGTTTTAAAGGCAATCCAGAAACCATAAAAGTAGCCTTGTCAGCTTTTTTTGCAATAAATTGATTTACCCATCCTTGTAGTTCTGTAAATTTTCTTCCAGATTCTGTGGTAGCATGTAATCCCATACCAATCTCGTTAGAAATAATGATGATGTGAGCATCAATTTCTACCAGTTTTTCTATTTCTTGTTTGGCTAATTTTAAAGATTCTTTTACGTCGTATTTTGTGTCAACATAAAAATTTGTCAACCATAAAGTAACACAGTCAATAACAACTGTAGATTTATCAGGGATAACAGCACTAATATTTTTTTCTTCTTCAATGGTTGTCCAACGTTCATCTCTATCAGAAATATGCCTGTCTACCCTTGCTTTAAAATCTTTATCGCAAATTCTAGAAGTTGCCAAATAAAAAGGGTTTTTAGAAATACCTTCTGCTAATTTTTGAGCATAACTACTTTTACCAGATCTTTCTCCTCCAGAAATATAATGAATCATAATTTTTAAAATATAAACACAAAGGTTAGAAACATTTTTTGAAAAAGGAAAGAATATCTTAAATAGTATGTAAGTTTGTTTTTCTTAAAATAAATAAACATGATTGTATCTTCTTTTATGCCTGCAGTAACCCAAATGATTTATGATATGGGTTTACAAGAATATTTAAACGGAATCACTTTTGAATGCCCAAAAATTGCTTTGGCAGAAAAACAAGTTGCTGTTCGTTATAAATTAGAAGGGCAAGTTTTAACAAGTGAAGAAATAAATACTATTTTTTCTAAAACAAAAGCAGAAGGCGGTACTTTATATTATGTAGACGAACCAGTTTTAGAAAGTATTGCGCCAGATGTTATTTTTACACAAGATGTTTGTGATGTTTGCCAGATTGATACTGCTTGCGTTGCAACTTCGGCTTATAAGTTACCTAAGGTTCCTAAATTAATTTCTATAACTCCAAATTCTTTAGAAGATGTTTTTGAGAATGCAATAACTATTGCAGAGGCTATAGGGAAAAAGGAAGTAGGAATTGCGTATGTAAAAATGTTGAAAGAACGTGTTTATACTATTGTAGACACCCAACGAGCAAAAAGAATTCACCCTAAAAGTGTGCTGTTATTAGAATGGATAAATCCTTTATTTAATTGTGGTCACTGGATTCCTCATCAAATAGGTTATGCAGGTGGTATAGATCTTTTATCGCATCCGTCTGGAGACAGTATTGTTATCCCATGGGATAAAATTGTAAAGTACAATCCAGAAGTATTAATTATTGCGCCTTGTGGTTATGAAGTTTCTAGAACTTTAGAAGATATGAAGTTTTTAGAAGAAAAACCCGAATGGAGTAGTCTTAAGGCTGTAAAAAATGGACAAGTATTTATTGCCGATTTTGATATGTTTACACAATCCTCTGCTGCTACTTTGGTAAACGGAATAGAGTGTTTAGCTAAAATGATACATTCAGCGCATTTTGAAATATCTAAAGGCTTAAGTCAAAAGTTTATAAACTATAAGTATTACAATACTCAAAAATAATATACATTTGCCAAAATTAAGGTTTTGTTCTTTTTGAGAACAAATTAAAAGGGAATTTGGTTAAAAACCAAAGCTGTTCCCGCAACTGTAAGCTATTAAGCTTGTAATTAATCTTTATGTCACTGTTTAAAATCTGAAATAATTTCAGATTAAAATGGGAAGACCAATTACAAGACGCAAGCCAGGAGACCTGCCTATTTTTTAAACAATTAAAACTTTCGGGATAAAGGTTAAATGGATTATGAAGAAACTCTTACTTTTTATAACTTTTTTTATTACACATGCTATTTTGGCTCAAAATGATTCTATAAGGAACGTTTTGAAAGAAATTGTTATTGTTGCTGATAAAAAAATAGAAAACTCTAAAGGATATAAAGTTCAAGTATTAAATGATTCTATAATTACAAAAAATACAGAATCATTTACTTCGCTTTTACGTTTTAACTCTTTAATTTATTTAAAAGAATATGGAGCAGGAGGTACGAGTACAGCAAGTTTTAGAGGTACAAGTTCTTCTAATACAGCGGTTGTTTGGAACGGAATAAATATTAATTCTGTTAATAATGGTCAGACTGGCTTTAACTCCATGACTGTTAGTTTATTCGATGCTATCGATGTTAGAAGTGGAGGAGGAAGTATTGAGTACGGTTCTGGTGCAGTTGGAGGTACAATTCATTTAAATGATCAATTATTATTTAATTCTAAGAAAGTAATTGAGAATCAATTTGTAGGTTCAATAGGTAGTTTTAGTTCTTATAATAGTTTGTATAAGTTTAAAATCTCTACAGAAAAATTAGCACTAAAATTAGGAATGTCTTATAATGAATCTGAAAATGATTATAAATTATTAGGTACAGATTTTAAAAATTTTAATGGCGCATATAATAACTTTAATGTAAGTGTTGGTTTGGCGTATAAGTTTAATTCAAAAGCGCAACTTAAATTTTATAGTACAAGTTATGTTAGTAGTCGTTTGTTTTCTGGTGAGTTACCAAACCCAACAGGAGCAAATGATAAATACAAGAATTTTAATAACAGAAATCTTCTTGTATATAATTATAATCAAGATAAGTTTAATCACGAACTAAAACTGGCTTTTTTAACGCAAGAATATCAGTATTTTGATAATAAATTAGTCGATGAATTTAATTTTGGAAAATCGAAACGTTATTTGATTAATTATGATGTAGCTTATAAATTTTCATCAATAAATGCGAAAATTACATCCTATTCTGAGTATGAATCTGTTTTTGGTAAAACGGATCAAATTATAGAGAAAAATAGGAGACAATTTTCACAATCATTAATTTATAATCAAAATATTTTAAATATAGTTTTCTTTGATTTAAAAGTGAGAAAAGACTTTAACTCTGATTATGATGTTCCTAACAGTTATTCTTTAGGAATGAAAGTTAAAACGCATGAAAATTTGTCACTTAGAGCGAATGCTTCTAAAAATTATAGAGTACCAAGTTATGAAGATTTGTATTGGCCTGGTCAAGGAAACACCAAGTTAATTCCAGAAACAGCAGTTCAAGGTGAGTTTGCTGTAAATTATAAGAAAAATAAATTTTCTGCAGAT
The DNA here is from genome assembly GCF_009796785.1 of Polaribacter sp. L3A8. Lineage (NCBI taxonomy): Bacteria > Pseudomonadati > Bacteroidota > Flavobacteriia > Flavobacteriales > Flavobacteriaceae > Polaribacter > Polaribacter sp. L3A8. The sequence continues at coordinate 715,808 of NZ_CP047026.1, read as the reverse complement.
TTAGGCGTGTTCTACATCTCAGCTAAAGATAAAATTGTTTGGACACCAAGTGGAGATGCTACTAGACCAGGTGTATGGACGCCAATAAATATTTCTAGTGCCGTAAACAAAGGAGTAGAATTGAGTCTTTCTTATGCTAAAGACTATAACAATCATTTTTTTGATTTTACAGCGAACTATAGTTATACAGAGGCTAGAGATAAAGACACTAACAAATTATTGATTTTTAAACCAAAACATTTATTTAATGGAAGTTTTGGGTATTCTCATAAAAAAATTAGTTTTTTCTATCAACAATTATTTACAGGAGAAATTTTTACTACAGAAAGTAATTCTAAAGATTTTATACTTCCTAGTTTTTATGTAGCGAACTTTGGAGGAGATTATAAAATAATAAAAAGTATAAAAAAAGAAATTAGCGTTGGTTTTAAAATTAATAATGTGTTCAATAAAAATTATCTAACACAACCAAGAAGACCAATGCCTAATAGAAACTTTAATTTAAATATAAACTATAAATTTTAAACAATGAGAATTAATAAATTACTAGCAATATTAGTATTCGGAGCAATGGCATTTGCTTCATGTACAAGCGATTCATCAAGTACACCAAGAGGTGATTATGAAAATGGAGTGTTAATTAGTGGTGAAGGTAGTGGTACTGCAAGTACAGGTTCTGTTTCTTTTATATCTGATGATTTTGAAACAGTAGAAAACTTAATTTACAAAAAGGTAAATTCAAGTGAACTATCAACTAATTTACAATCGATGGCTTTTGATAACGAAAGAGCTTTTATTGTTGTAGATAACCAGAATACAGTGACAGTTGTAGATAGATATTCATTTGTAAAAGAAGCTACAATTACTGAAGAACTAGCAACTCCTAGGTTTATGACAGTTGCAGATGACAAAGCATATGTTACAAACTGGGGACTTACTGGAGCTTTTGTAGCTGTTTACGACCTTACTAGTTATGATTTTATCAAGAAAATAAATATTGGTGTTGGTCCGGAGAGAATTATAGAAAGTAACGGAAAATTATATGTTTCTCATCAAGGTGCTTGGGGTTCAAATAATATAATCTCTGTAATTGATATTGCTACAGATAATGTAGAAGAAATTTCGGTGAACGAAAGACCAGACGAAATGTTTATTGATAATAATAATTTTTTAGTGGTTTTATGTGAAGGAAAAGCAGCTTGGACAGGTGATGAGACTATAGCTTCAATTACAAAAATAAACACTAGTAATAATACTGTTCAATCTGAAATTATTTTTCCTGCTACTGAACACCCAAGTTTAATGGTATTAGAAAATAATACAATTTATTATGCTGTAGGGAATAATATTTATTCTATAGATACAGATGCTACTAGTTTATCTACAGCAGAAATAGTTACTGTAGAAGGTTTCTTATACGGTATTGAGGTAGAAGGTAATTCATTATTTACTTTAAATGCAAATTTTAAAGATTTAAGTACGCTTAATGTATTTGATATTGCAACTAAAACAAGAACACAAACTAAGAGTGTTGCATTAGGTGCTTCTAAAATATATTTTAATTAATAAAGATCTTTTGAAAAAGGAAATTGAATTAAAAGCTCCTCTTAGAATTTTATAAGAGGAGCTTTTTTATTTATAAGAGTTTTTTCACTTCGTTTTTAATAAACGAAATAGGCGTGTCTGTAGGTGGTAATGTTTTAGAGTAATGTATTATAACATTTTCTCGTAATTCGTTTGCAGATTTAGAGGTTTCTGCAACTTGTCTTAATTTGTTAATTACACTACTTTTGGTTGCTAGAATAGCAGTCCAAGTATCATTAGAAATATAAATTTGTTGCACTAAGTTGTGTTCAAACTCTTGTTCTACATTGGCAATTAATAACTGTAAATAATCGTGTGTATCATCAGAAATAGGTTTAATTCTAACTAACATCTTAACAGGGTTAATACGTTCACAAAACAACAACATACGCTCATAAGCCTGTAATTTTATAGGCAAAGTATCTTTGTTTTTTTGAGCTAGAATCTCCATTTTACTTTTAGGCTTTTGTTGTGCTATAAGCCTGTTAAACATATAATAGCTAACCAAACCTGTAACTGCGGCAGGTAAAATATATACAATACTTTCTATTAATTTGTCTTCCATAAACTAAAGTAAATTTAATACGTACAAATATAGAACTCCTAAAAAGATAGCAAAGCCAAAACTTAATAAAGTACCAATTAAAATATATTCTGTTAGTTTTCTGTCTTTAGATGAAGTTAAATCTCCAAATCTAAAAACCGATTTAGCAGCCAATAAAAAGCCAATAGCTTCCCAGTGGTTGGTAATTACAAACGTAAAAACAAATAAACGTTCTAAAATACCAATATAGCGTCCGGCTTTGGCAAGAGAATCATCATTTTCTTTTTTACTTTCAGGATTCCATTGTGTAATAATTATTTTGATGATAATAGCAGAAACAAAAATAACAAGCAATAAAAAAGTCAATAATAACAAACCTTTTTCTGTTATGATGTTTTCTGATGGCAATTGAAAATCAATATATAATGAAGTTGCCATTACCAATACAATAAGGTGCAAAACTTGATCAATAAAAAACCAAATTCGTTTTGTTTTCTTTTTCTGAAGATATAATTTTAGAACATCAATTAAATAATGAGAAACAACAATTAGTAGAAATCCCAACCAATATTCTTGTAAATTGAATAATAAAACAAGTAATAACAAAAGGGCATGAATACCAATATGATAATATAGTTTTACCGATTTTACTTTCTTTTCCTCCTTGTTTTTAACCCATTTTTCTGGTTGAAAAACAAAATCACCTAAAATATGTGCTAACAAAAATTTTAAAAATAAGAACATTTTATAATTGTGTTTTCTGATGGATTAATTTTCTAAAACGTTTTTCTAGTTTCATCACAGATTCAAAACCAGAACGCTTCTGTCTTTCGCTTACTCGCCCTTGGGTGATCCCTAAAATAGAAGCAATTTCTTTTTGAGTAATATTTTCTGACTCTAAAGACAGTTTAAAAACTTCTGCAGAATTTTTTGTCCAAGAATCCATCGTTAATAAAGCCAAATCAAAAGCAATATTTAATTCTTCATCAATTTCGTGCCAAGGGGTTTTTATGGCAATTGTTTGCTTTTTTAAATACGTATCAAAAGCATAGCCAGAATTTATAAAAGCTTCACCATTAGAAGCTGTAATTTCTGCCATATTAAATTCTTTTTCCCCAATACCAATACCGATTCTTACATCAATATCTTCTGTAGATTTTAGGTGAGATTTTAATTTTAAAGCCGCATAAAATGCATTTTCGCAATTTTCTATTTCCAATTGAAAGCTATCTCCTCTGTAAACCTGCCAATATTTAGGCGATTCGCCAAAAGTAGCTAACGTTTCTTTTAAGGTTTTTAACCAAAAATGATCGTCTTGTTTTCTAGAATCGATAATATCACCTGTTAAAATACTTGTCATTATTACTATAAATTTTAGCTAAGATATCATTTATTATGCTAAATTGCAATATTATCTGCCTTAGAGCAGATATTTTTAATTATCTGTCTTAGGGCAGATAATTGTATTTATCTGCTTATAGGCAGATAAAATAAGGTTTTTCATTTATAATTTGTTGATAAAAATGAAGCTTCTTCTTTTTTAGAAACGAATAGTTTGGTTAATTTCACGGTTTTAAATTCTTTCAAAATAAACTATTGAGCACATATTTAGATTCTTTAAACGAAGCACAAAAACAAGCTGTCTTACAAAAAGATGGTCCTATGATTATTATTGCGGGTGCAGGTTCTGGTAAAACACGTGTATTAACCTACAGAATAGCGCATTTAATGCAGCAAGGTGTAGATTCATTTAACATATTATCGCTAACATTTACCAACAAAGCAGCCAAAGAAATGAAGGCGAGAATTGCTGGAGTTGTTGGTAATAGTGAATCAAGAAACTTGTGGATGGGGACTTTTCACTCTGTTTTTGCAAGAATTTTACGTACCGAAGCAGATAAATTAGGTTTTCCAACCAATTTTACAATTTACGATTCGCAAGATTCTGTTCGTTTAATATCTGCAATTATTAAAGAGAAGAATTTAAATAGAGAACAATACAAGCCAAAACAGATTTTAGGGAGAATTTCTTCTTTTAAAAACAGTTTAATTACGGTTAAGGCGTATTTTAATAATGCAGATTTGCAAGAAGCAGATTTACATGCAAGTAGGCCAGAAGTTGGCCATATTTATAGAGCGTATGTAGATAGATGTTTTAAGGCAGGTGCAATGGATTTTGATGATTTATTATTAAGAACCAACGAGTTATTAGCACGTTTTCCAGAAACGTTGGCAAAATACCAAGATCGTTTTAGATATATTATGGTAGATGAGTATCAAGATACAAATCACTCTCAATATATCATTGTTAGAGCCTTGGCAGATAAATTTGGAAACATTTGTGTTGTTGGAGACGATTCTCAAAGTATTTATAGTTTTAGGGGGGCAAATATTCAGAATATATTAAATTTCCAGAAAGATTATCCGGATGTTAAAACCTTTAAACTAGAGCAAAATTATCGTTCTACAAGTAATATTGTAAACGCAGCAAACTCTGTAATCGAAAAAAATAAAACAAAATTAGACAAAGAAGTTTGGACGTCTAATGATCCTGGAGATGCCATAAATGTAATGCGCACAATTTCTGATGGAGAAGAAGGGCGTTTTGTAGCACAATCTATTTGGGAAAACCAAATGAATCATCAATTAACACCAGATGATTTTTGTGTTTTATATAGAACAAACTCGCAATCTAGAGCCATTGAAGATGCGTTACGTAAAAAAGGAATTGACTATAAAATTTATGGTGGAATTTCCTTTTATCAAAGAAAAGAAATTAAAGATATTTTATCTTATTTACGTATTTTAATCAACCCAAATGATGAAGAAGCGTTAAAGAGAATTATCAATTATCCTGCCCGTGGAATTGGCGCAACAACTATAGATAGGTTAACAATAGCTGCAAATCATTATAAAAAATCAATTTTTGATGTTATAAAATACATTGATAAAATCGATTTAAAAATAAATGCCGGAACTAAAAATAAGCTTCGTAATTTTATGGATATGATGCAAAGTTTGCAAATAGAATCGCAAACAAAAAATGCATTCGAAATTGCAGAAACGGTTGTAAAAAAGGCACAATTAATAAAAAATTTAGAAAAAGACGGAACGCCAGAAGCTGTTAGTAAAGTAGAAAATGTTCAAGAACTTTTAAACGGAATTAAAGATTTTATTACTGATAAAATAGAAGAAGGTGGAGACACTTCTTTAACTACTTTTTTAGAAGATGTGGCGTTGGCTACAGATTTTGATGCTAAAAAAGACGATGACAAACCCTCTGTTTCTTTAATGACCATTCACCAATCTAAAGGATTAGAGTATATGTATGTGTACATTGTTGGTTTAGAAGAAAATTTATTTCCTTCTGCAATGAGTATGAATACACGAAGTGAGTTAGAAGAGGAGCGTAGGTTGTTTTATGTGGCAATAACAAGAGCAGAAAAAGTAGCGTATTTAAGTTATGCGCAAACTCGTTATAGATGGGGTAAATTGGTAGATGCAGAACCAAGTAGGTTTTTAGAAGAAATAGATGATCAATATCTAAACTATATTACACCAAAAAGTACCAATCCAGCAATAAATAATTTTGTTGATAAAAGTATTTTTGATGACGCACCAAAAGGAATTCGTTTTCAAAAACCAATTCAGCGTAAAAAAATGGAACGTGATTTGGTAAAAAAGAAAGAAATTATAATTCCTAAAAACTTAAAAAAAGTATCTCAAGCAACCTCTCAAGCTAATTTATTTGATAGAAATATTGTTGTTGGTAACTTTGTAGAACACAATAGATTTGGTAGAGGAGAAGTAATTGCGCTAGAAGGAAATGGTCCAAATAAGAAAGCAGAAATTAAATTTGGTACTGTTGGTAAGAAGAAATTGTTGCTACAATTTGCTAAATTAAAAGTGATTGGTTAAAAACATTCCTAAAACTAAAAATAAATTGTTATTTTGCAACGTTAAATAACTACAAACTATAATTTGTCAGTTCTAGAGTTACGTTTTTATGCGTAATTTATGGAGAACACTTCTCAAAAATAAACAAATGACATTCGATTTAGAATATAATTCAGAAAGACCGTTAATGATAATACCAGAATACGGCAGACATATACAAAAATTAGTAGACCATTGCCTTGCTTTAGAAACTAAAGATGAACGCGATAAAATGGCGAGAGCTATTGTAGATGTTATGGGTAATTTGCAACCACATTTACGTGATGTTCCAGATTTTAAACACAAACTTTGGGATCAGTTATATATTATGGCAGATTTTAAATTAGATGTAGAATCTCCATACCCACAACCATCAAAAGAAGAATTACAAGAAAAACCAGAAGGGTTGCCTTATCCAAAATCGGCATCTAGATATCGTTACTACGGTAACAATATTCAAACCATGATAGATATTGCTTTAAGTTGGGAAGATGGTGATAAAAAAGAAGCTTTGGTTTTTACCATTGCAAACCACATGAAAAAGTGTTACTTAAATTGGAACAAAGATACTGTTGATGATGCTGTAATTTTTAAGCATTTATACGACTTATCTGATGGTAAGTTAGATTTAAGAAATAGTGAAGAAGAACTTTCTGAAAGTAAAAACCTTTTAAGAAAACCACGTACACAAGGGCAAGGTACAAGTACCTCTAAAACAACATACAAGAAACCACAGCATAATAATCAGAATAAAAATAGAAAAAGATACTAGTATATGGCATCATTTAAAATTGAAGGCGGTCATAAATTAAACGGAACCATTACTCCACAAGGCGCAAAAAATGAAGTTTTACAAATACTTTGTGCCGTTTTATTAACGCCAGAAAGAGTTGTAATAAACAATGTTCCGGATATTATTGATGTAAACAAATTAATTTTTATTCTTGGAGAATTAGGTGTAAAAGTAGAAAAACTAGGTAGCAATTCTTACGCTTTTCAAGCGGATGAAGTGAATTTAAAATACTTAGAATCTGCAGATTTTAAAAGAGACGGAAGTTCTTTACGTGGTTCAATTATGATTGTAGGTCCGCTTTTAGCTCGTTTTGGTAAAGGATATATTCCAAGACCAGGAGGAGACAAAATAGGACGTAGACGTTTAGATACGCATTTTGAAGGATTTATAAGATTAGGCGCAAAATTCCGTTATAATAAAGAAGAACATTTTTACGGAGTAGAAGCAGAAGAATTACATGGTGTAGAAATGTTATTAGATGAAGCTTCTGTAACCGGAACCGCTAATATTTTAATGGCAGCTGTTTTAGCAACAGGAACTACAAAAATTTACAATGCTGCTTGCGAACCTTATATTCAACAATTATGTAAAATGTTGAACTCTATGGGCGCAAAAATATCTGGAGTAGGCTCTAACTTATTAATTATAGAAGGAGTTGATGCACTTGGTGGTTGCGAGCACAGAGTTTTACCAGATATGATTGAAATTGGTTCTTGGATTGGTGTTGCAGTAATGACAAGGTCTGAATTAACCATAAAAGATGTTAGTTGGGAAAACTTAGGACAAATACCTAACGTATTTAGAAAATTAGGAATACAATTAGAAAGAAAAGGAGACGATATTTATATTCCTGCACAAGAATCTTATGAAATTCAGAATTTTATAGATGGTTCTGTTTTAACCGTTGCAGATGCACCTTGGCCTGGTTTTACTCCAGATTTGCTAAGTATTGTTTTAGTAATAGCAACACAAGCAAAAGGAACCGTTTTAATTCATCAAAAGATGTTTGAAAGCCGTTTGTTTTTTGTTGATAAATTGATTGATATGGGCGCAAAAGTAATTTTGTGTGATCCTCATAGAGCAACAGTAATTGGTATGAATTTTGAAAGCTCGTTAAAAGCAACCAAAATGACATCGCCAGATATTAGAGCAGGCATCTCTTTATTAATAGCTGCATTGTCTGCTAAAGGAACAAGTATTATAAATAACATAGAGCAAATAGATAGAGGTTACGAAAACATAGAAGCTCGTTTAAAATCTATTGGCGCAAAAATTGAAAGAATTGCTGAATAAGAAAAAGTTTTTTATTAATTTAAAAATACTTTTATATTATGATAAGAAGTTTGTGGAAAGAAGAATGGAAGGATGTTAAGTTTGACGAGAAAATTTCTGATGTAAAAAAATTTAAGATTTCCAACCACGGAAGAGTTCTTTATATGAAAGACGATAAAGAATTTTTAAGAAAAAAGAGTTTTATTAATGGTTACGAAACCATTTCTGTAAAACAACTAGTAAATAATAAGCATACAAGTAGGTATGTACATAAATTGGTTGCTCAACATTTTTTAGAAAAAGAAAATGAGGAGCAAGTTTTTGTCTTACATATCAATTATGATAAAACAGACAATACGCTAGGAAACTTAAAATGGGCAACAAAAAGGGAAAAAGAATTACATCAATTTAAAAACCCAGTATTTATTGAGTCTAAAAAAAACAAAAAAACCAATTATAAGCTTACAGAAGGAAAAGTGAAAATAATTAAAAAGCAATTAAAAAATAAAAGAACCAGAATTACCATGATTGCCAAACGGTTTGGAGTGTCAGACATGCAAATTCATAGAATTAAAACAGGTGAAAATTGGGGGCATGTTGAAATTTAAAGAAATAAAAAAAAGTGTCAGTTTGACACTTTTTTTTTGTTGGCAACGTTTTTGCTTTTTAGTAGTAGACATTTTAACGACTACAAAGATAATGGGTAAGAAAGATAATATCAAAGAAGAGGAAGTAATAAACGAACAAGAAACTGTTCAAGTAGAAGAAAATCAAGAAGTTGAAGCAGAAGTTGTAAAGGAAGAGCCTACAACAGAAGAATTACTTCAGGCTGAAAAAGATAAGTTTTTACGTTTGTTTGCTGAGTTCGAAAACTATAAAAAAAGAACATCTAGAGAAAGAATAGAATTATTTAAAACTGCTGGACAAGAATTAATGACATCTTTACTGCCAATTATTGATGATTTTGAGCGCGCGCTGACACATATTGAAGAAGATAAAGAAGCAGAAGAATTAAGAAAAGGCGTTTTATTAATTTATCAGAAATTCTACAATACATTAGAGTTAAAAGGACTTTCTAAAGTAGAAACAAATGCTGGTGATACTTTCGATGCCGAAATTCATGAAGCAATTACACAAATTCCTGCTCCATCAGAAGATTTAAAAGGTAAAGTAATTGATTGTGTAGAAAAAGGATACAAATTAGGAGATAAAATTATTCGTTATCCAAAAGTGGTAATCGGACAGTAGGTAATTACAATTAACAATGTACAATTACCACTGATCATTGATTACTGTTAATTGATAATTGAAACAAAATGGCAAAACAAGATTTTTACGAAATATTAGGTCTTTCAAAATCTGCAACGCAAGCAGAAATTAAGAAAGGGTATAGAAAAATGGCAATTAAATATCATCCAGATAAAAACCCTGATGATACAGCTGCTGAAGAAAATTTTAAAAAGGCTGCAGAAGCTTACGAAGTTTTAAGTGACGAAAACAAAAGAGCACGCTATGATCAATATGGTCATGCTGGTTTTGAAGGTCCTCAAGGTGGAGGCGGTGGTTTCGGCGGCGGCGGCATGAATATGGATGACATATTCAGTCAGTTTGGAGATATCTTTGGCGGCGGAGGCGGCGGTTTCGGTGGAGGCTTTGGTGGTTTTAACGGTGGTGGAGGCCAACGACAAGCTAGAGTTAAGGGAAGTAATATGCGAATTCGTGTAAAACTTACTTTAGAAGAAATAGCCAAAGGAGTAGAAAAGAAAGTAAAAGTTAGACGTAAAGTTCAGGCAGACGGAGTTACCTATAAAACATGTACTACATGTAATGGTTCTGGTCAGCAAATGCGTGTTACCAATACTATTTTAGGTAGAATGCAAACAGCAACTACTTGTAGTACTTGTTCTGGTGCAGGAGAAATTATAAATAGTAAACCCGCAGGTGCAGATGCACAAGGTTTAATTGTTAAAGAAGAAACCGTTTCTATCAATATTCCAGAAGGAGTTACAGAAGGAGTTCAATTAAAAGTAGGTGGTAAAGGTAATGAAGCACCTGGTAAGAACTCTATTCCAGGAGACTTATTGGTTTTAATAGAAGAAATACCACACGAAACTTTAAAGAGAGAAGGAACTAATATTCATTATGATTTATATGTTAACTTTTCTGAAGCAGTTTTAGGAACTAGCAAAGAAGTTGATACGGTTACAGGTAAGGTAAAAATTAAAATTGACGCAGGTACGCAATCTGGTAAAATTTTAAGATTAAAAGGAAAAGGTTTACCAAGTATAGAACGTTATGGTACAGGAGATTTCTTAATTCATATTAATGTTTGGACACCGCAAGAGTTAAACAAAGAACAAAAACAATTCTTTGATAAAATGTCTGACAGTGAGAACTTTAGACCGAGTCCTAATAAATCAGATAAATCGTTTTTCGAAAAAGTAAAAGACATGTTTTCATAAAATAATGTTAATTTTATAAAAAAAGAAATCATTTTTTTATAAAATAGTTTTTTGTATTAATATTTAATATATATTTGTAGTGTTGTTGAGAAATCAGCAACACTTTTTCTTTTTCATAGCAATTTTTCCCACTCATTTATGAGTGGGTTTTTTTATGATTAGAGAGTGATTTATAAAATAATATAGAAATTGCAGACTTATCTTATCGACTTGTGTATGCAAGTAGGAAAGTCCGGACACCAAAGAGTATCATAGCGGATAACATCCGTCCAGCGAGAGCTGAGGACCAGTGCAACAGAAAGAATGTACAGTTAGGCTGTAGTGAAACCAGGTAAACTCTATGAGGTGCAATGCCATGTAAATTAGAGCTTGAGAGCTACTCGCTCGATTCTAAAGGGTAGGCAGATTGATTCTAAGAGTAATTTTAGAACTAGATAAATGATAAGAGCCTTTTTAAGGTACAGGATTCGGCTTATTAGTCTGCATTTTCTATATATTTATATAATCTTTATAATTAATCAATAAAAACTTCATTTTGTTGATTAAAAATCAGTGTTTTACCAAATAACTTTTTTTTATTCATTAATTACTGCAATCTATTATTTATCTTTTAATTTAAAGATAAAAAATGTAAGTTTGTCACACTAAAATTTACAAACAACTTTTACAGTATCTCTATTGATATTAATATGATCAAAAAAGGTATCGTAACTAAAGATTTCTTTCATGAGTATTTATAAAGATTACCTTAAGCAGATAGAAGAACGAAAAGAACAAGGACTTCATCCGCAGCCAATTGATGGTGCAGAATTAACAAGTAAAGTTATTGAGCAAATTAAAGATTTAGATAATGAATATAGAGAAGATTCTCTTAACTTTTTTATCTATAATGTTTTACCTGGAACAACCGGTGCTGCTGGTGTGAAAGCTCAATTTTTAAAGGAGATTATTTTAGGAGAATCATTAGTAAAAGAAATTTCTACTTCTTTTGCTTTTGAGCAATTATCACACATGAAGGGCGGACCTTCTGTAGATGTGTTATTAGATTTAGCATTAGGTAATGATGTTTCTATCGCTAAAGAAGCAACAGAAGTACTAAAAACTCAAGTTTTCCTTTACGAGGCAGATATGGCTCGTTTAGAAAAAGCATATAAAGCAGGTAGTGATATCGCTAAAGAATTGTTAGAAAGTTATGCGAAGGCAGAATTTTTTACAAAATTACCTGAGATTGATGAAGAAATTAAGATTGTAACTTTTGTAGCAGGTATCGGAGATATTTCTACAGATTTATTATCTCCAGGAGGTGATGCACATTCACGTTCTGATAGAGAATTACATGGTCAATGTTTATTTGAGCATAACAAAGAACAACAAAACGAATTAAAAGCATTGCAAGCAAAGCATCCAGATAAAAGAGTGATGTTAATTGCAGATAAAGGCACAATGGGAGTTGGTTCTTCTAGAATGTCTGGTGTAAACAACGTTGCATTATGGACAGGTATTAAATCTAGCCCATATGTTCCATTTATTAATATTGCGCCAATTATTGCAGGTACAAACGGTATTTCACCAATTTTCTTAACAACAGTTGGTGTAACAGGTGGTATTGGTATCGATCTTAAAAACTGGGTAAAGGTTAAAGATGCAGACGGAAATACAGTTAGAGATGAAGCAGGAGATCCTGTTTTAGAAGAAGCATATTCTGTCGCAACAGGTACAGTTCTTACCGTAAATACAAAAGAGAAAAAATTATACAATGGTGATGTGGAATTAATGGACATTTCTGCTTCATTAACACCTCAAAAAGCTGAGTTTATTAAAGCTAGAGGATCTTACGCTGTTGTATTTGGTAAAAAATTACAAACATTTGCTTCAAAAGTTTTAGGTATTAATGTAGTGCCAGTTTATGCACCATCTAAAGAAATTTCTATTGAAGGGCAAGGGTTAACTGCTGTAGAAAAAATATTTAATAAAAATGCTGTTGGTACCACTCCTGGTAAAACGTTACACGCAGGTTCAGACGTTCGTGTAGAAGTTAACATTGTAGGTTCTCAAGATACTACAGGTTTAATGACTTCGCAAGAATTAGAAATGATGGCGGCAACAATAATTTCTCCAATTGTAGACGGTGCTTACCAATCTGGTTGTCATACAGCTTCTGTTTGGGATAATAAATCGAAAGCAAACATTCCTAGATTGATGAAATTTATGAATGACTTCGGATTAATTACAGCAAGAGATCCAGAGAACAAGTACAAACCAATGACAGATGTAATTCATAAAGTTTTAAATGATATTACAATTGATGATTGGGCAATTATTATCGGAGGAGATTCTCATACAAGAATGTCTAAAGGTGTTGCTTTTGGTGCCGATTCTGGTACTGTAGCATTAGCACTTGCAACAGGTGAAGCTTCAATGCCAATTCCAGAGTCTGTAAAAGTTACTTTTAAGGGTAACATGGCAGAATATATGGATTTCCGTGATGTTGTACATGCTACACAATCTCAAATGCTTACGCAGTTTGGTGGAGACAATGTTTTTCAAGGAAGAATCATTGAGGTTCATATTGGAACTTTAACTGCCGATCAAGCATTTACTTTTACAGATTGGACTGCAGAGATGAAAGCAAAAGCTTCTATCTGTATTTCTGAAGATGATACTTTAATAGAATCTTTAGAGATTGCAAAAGGTAGAATTCAGATTATGATTGATAAAGGAATGGACAATCACTTAAACGTTCTTCAAGGATTAATCGATATCGCTAACAATAGAATCAATGAAATTAAAACAGGTGTTAAACCAGCTTTAACGCCAGATGCAAATGCAAAATACTTTGCAGAAGTAGAAATCGATTTAGATTTAATCGAAGAGCCAATGATTGCAGATCCAGATGTAAACAATGCAGATGTTTCTAAAAGATATACACATGATATTATTAGACAATTGTCTTATTATGGAGGAACAAAACAAGTAGATTTAGGTTTTGTAGGATCATGTATGGTGCACAAAGGTGATATGAAAATATTAGCTCAAATGCTTAAAAATGTAGAAGCTCAATATGGTAAAGTAGAATTTAAAGCACCTTTAGTAGTTGCGCCACCTACTTACAATATTGTAGATGAATTAAAAGCAGAAGGAGATTGGGATGTTTTAGTAAAATATTCAGGTTTCGAATTCGATGACAACGCACCTAAAGCAGTTGCGCGTACAGGATACGAAAACATGTTATATTTAGAGCGTCCAGGTTGTAACCTTTGTATGGGTAACCAAGAAAAAGCAGCGCCAGGAGATACCGTTATGGCTACTTCAACACGTTTATTTCAAGGAAGAGTTGTAAAAGATTCTGGTGAGAAAAAAGGAGAATCTTTACTTTCATCAACACCAGTAGTTGTATTATCTACAATTTTAGGTAGAACACCTAATTTAGCAGAATACAAAGCTGCAGTAAAAGGAATTAACCTTACTCAGTTTACGCCTCCTCATAAATTATTAGTGAGAGCATAAATAATTAGTACATTATAATTTAAAAGCCTGAATCAATGATTCAGGCTTTTTTTGTGCTTTATATTTTAATTTGATAACTATTTATATGTATTCCTTTTTTAGGAGGTTACCACGTCAAAAAAAGACGTGGTCGGGCTTTTTATTACAATCTTTTTGTTCATACTTCACAAAAAGGATTTCCACTTCAATCCCTAACCCAAACTACTTTCCTTAATTTAACAATCACTATTTACAAACAACTATTTATAATCAAAATTTTCTATTTCACTATCAGTATTAAAACTTATCTAAGTAGAAAATCACTCGTAAAGCAATAAAATATTTTGTATCTTGTGATACTTAAATTATTAACAATTAAATTATATAGAATCTTATGGCATTTGATATTAATATGATTAAAAAAGTGTATTCAAACGTAGTAGAACGTGTTGATGCAGCTCGTAAACTTACAGGAAAACCTTTAACTTTATCAGAAAAAATTCTGTATTCGCATTTATGGGATAAAACAGCTGATAAAGCTTTTGTTAGAGGTAAAGACTATGTAGATTTTGCACCAGATAGAATTGCATTACAAGATGCAACTGCGCAAATGGCATTACTGCAATTTATGCAAGCTGGTAAAAACAAAGTAGCAGTTCCTACAACAACGCACTGCGATCATTTAATTCAAGCTAAAAACGGTGCAAGTATGGATTTACAGTCTGCACTTAATACTAGTAATGAGGTTTTTAACTTTTTAGAATCGGTATCTAATAAATACGGATTAGGTTTTTGGAAACCCGGAGCAGGAATTATTCACCAAGTAGTTTTAGAAAATTATGCATTTCCAGGAGGAATGATGATTGGTACAGATTCTCACACAGTAAATGCTGGTGGGTTAGGTATGGTTGCAATTGGTGTTGGTGGTGCAGATGCTGTAGACGTTATGGCGGGTATGGCTTGGGAGTTAAAGTTTCCTAAATTAATAGGTGTTAAGTTAACAGGTAAATTATCTGGTTGGACAGCACCAAAAGATGTTATTTTAAAAGTAGCTGGTATTGTTTCTGCAAAAGGAGGTACAGGAGCTATTGTAGAGTATTTTGGAGAAGGAGCAACTTCTATGTCTTGTACAGGTAAAGGTACAATTTGTAACATGGGAGCAGAAATAGGAGCTACAACTTCTACTTTTGGGTATGATAAATCTATGGAGCGTTATTTACGTGCTACAGATAGAAGTGATGTTGCAGACGCTGCAAATGAAGTAAAAGAATATTTAACAGGTGATGCAGAAGTTTACGCAAACCCAGAAGAATATTTTGATCAAGTTATAGAAATTGATTTATCTAAATTAGGCCCTTTATTAAACGGACCTTTTACACCAGATTTATCTACCGCAGTAGGTGCAGATATGACCAAAGCTGCTAATACTAATGATTGGCCTTTAAAAGTAGAATGGGGCTTAATTGGTTCTTGTACAAACTCTTCTTACGAAGATTTATCGAGAGCTTCTTCAATAGCACAACAAGCGCTGGATAAAGGTTTAAAAATGAAATCGGAATTAGGGATTAATCCTGGATCTGAAAAAGTAAGATATACAGCAGATAGAGATGGTATTATTAGCATCTTCGAAAAGTTAGATGCAAAGATCTTTACAAATGCTTGTGGACCATGTATTGGGCAATGGGCTCGTTATGAGGATCCAAAAAATGCGCCTAAAAACAGTATTGTTCACTCCTTTAACAGAAACTTTGCCAAGCGTGCAGATGGTAACCCAAATACACATGCTTTTGTTGCTTCACCAGAATTAACAGCTGCTATTGCAATTGCTGGTCGTTTAGATTTTAATCCGATTACAGATAAGTTAATCAACGAAAACGGAGAAGAAGTAATGTTAGACGAACCAACAGGATGGGAATTACCTCCAAAAGGTTTTGAAGTAAAAGATGATGGTTATTTAGCACCAGAAAAAGATGGAAGTCATGTAAAAATCGCTGTAAAAGACGATTCTGAAAGATTACAATTATTAGAACCTTTTACTCCTTTAGGTAATAACTTAACAGGCGTAAAATTATTAATAAAAGCTTTTGGTAAATGTACAACAGATCATATTTCTATGGCAGGACCATGGTTACGTTACAGAGGTCATTTAGATAATATTTCTAACAACTGTTTAATTGGAGCAGTAAATGCTTTTGGTAAGAAAACAAATTTTGTTAAAAATCAATTAACAGGAGATTTTGGAGGTGTACCAGATACGGCACGAGCTTATAAGGCTGCAGGTATAAAATCTATTGTTGTTGGAGATCATAATTATGGTGAAGGTTCTTCTAGAGAACATGCTGCAATGGAGCCTAGACATTTAGGTGTTGCCGCTGTTTTAGTAAAATCTTTTGCGCGTATTCATGAAACAAACTTAAAGAAACAAGGAATGTTAGGGTTAACATTTAATAATGAAGCAGATTACGATTTAATTCAAGAAGATGATACATTCAACTTTTTAGATTTAAATGAATTTGCAGCAGACAAACCTTTAACTATTGAAGTGGTGCATGCAGACGGTTCTAAAGATACAATCATTGTAAATCATACCTATAACCAAGGCCAGATAGCATGGTATAATGAAGGTTCTGCATTAAACTTAATTAAAAAAGAGAACGCAAAATAAAGCGTACAAACTATAATTTTAAAAAGCGTTAATTTTTCAATTAGCGCTTTTTACTTTTATTATTAGAGTCATGAATAAAAAAAAAGGCGTAGTTAAGAATATAGTTTTTGTTATAATAATTGGCTTGTTAATTATTCCGAAAACAAGACAACAAATTCAAATAGGTTTACAAACAGTTATTGCAAAATTAAGCCCAAGTATTAAAAAAGTAGAGGATGCAAAGTTAGTAAGTGGTTATCATTGGAATTTAAAAGATTTAGAAGGTAATAGCTATAATTTAAATGAAGCAAAAGGAAAAGTTATATTGGTAAATATGTGGGCTACTTGGTGTCCGCCTTGTATTGCAGAAATGCCGTCACTTCAAGCATTGTATAATGATTATGGAGATAAAATTGAATTTATTTTAGTATCAAATGAATCACAAGATGTGATTGCTTCTTTTTTAAAAAAGAAAAATTATAATTTTAAAGCTTATAGCCCCTTAACAGTGCCACCAACAACTTTTAAAGTAAAAAGTATTCCAAGAACTTTTTTATTAGATAAAGAAGGTCAAATTATTATAGATGAAACTGGTGCTGCAAATTGGAATAGTATAAAGGTTAGAGAAACTATAGATAAATTGCTAGAATAACATGGATTAACTTTTTGTTTAAACCAAACTAGTAAGCAGTAATTCTTAAAGTTATTTAAAAACTTCGTCAAATGTTTTTATAATGATATTATAACCTTAAATAAAAGTCCTAATTAAAATTATAGAGGTCAGTATTTAAATTCATATCTTTAAAGTCAATAAATAGAGTATTATTATGAATATATTTAAAGGACAAAATCTTCTAGAGTTTGCTGATCGGTTTAAAACGGATGAAGATTGCAAGAAATACTTGGCAGATATTAAATGGAAAGATGGATTTCAATGTGTTAAATGTGGTCATAAAAAGGCTCAAATAAGAAAAGATTTTTCACGTACATGTAATATTTGTTCTCATCAAGAATCATCTACCTCAAACACACTTTTTCACAAGGTAAAGTTTGGTGTTAGAAAAGCTTTTTTTATTGTTTTTGAAATGAGTACAAGTACTAAAAGCCTTTCTGCTAGTTATGTTGCAGTTCGTTTTAGCGTAACAGAAAATACAGCCCGTTTATTTATGCTCAAAATTATAGAAGCAATGGAAAGTAGTGGAAATAGTCCTATGACTGGTATTGTTCATGTAGATGAATTTGTTTTGGGTGGACGAGAAAAAGACAAAGTAGGAAGAAGTTATAATGCTAAGAAAAAGAAAGCTATAACTGCTGTTGAACTAACTCAAGATGGAAAAGTTAAAAGAATGTATGCCATGAGAATCGAAGATTTTTCAGCTAGTTATTTGCAATATATTTTTGTGAATCATATCAGTCGAGAAGCTAAAGTGATAACCGACAAATGGAGAGGTTACAGGCCTATTGCTAAAGTTTATAATATTACTCAAATAGAAAGTAATGGTGGTATGAATTTTAAAGCACTTCATACAATGATTCATCAAGTGAAATCTTGGATAAGAACAACGTATTCTTGGGTTAGTGACTTTAATCTAAATAGATATTTTAATGAATTTTGTTTTAGAATTAATCGATCACAAAGTAAAGCAACAATATTCAATAACTTAATAACTAAAATGGTTGAAAAGGAGAAAGTAGAACATCACAAAATTATATGTAACTAACTACTGACCTCTATAAAATTATATAAATAAAAAACTCTTCATAGTTTTTTTTGTTCCTTTTACTTATGAATACCGAAAAATTTAATCATTTTTTAAGCCAAATATCAAAAGATCCAATATCTGTAATTGATGCAAGTATTTCTTTAGACAATTATTACCCGATAGCTATTTCATCAAAAAATAAAGAGTTATTAAGTTTTGATATTTCTTCATCCACAGAATGGGAAACATATTTGAAATCTTTTCTCAAAAAAATTAACGCTGAAGTTGCATTTGGTGGTTATTTAGAAAAAAGAAATATCTACGACAGAAGTACTTATTTTAAGAATCAATCTAAAGAAAAACAGAGAAACATTCATTTAGGTATTGATTTATGGTGTGCTGAAAAAACAAAAGTATTAGCAGCTTTAGATGGAGAATTACATAGTTTTAAAAATAATGAGAATTATGGAGACTATGGCCCAACGATTATTTTAAAACATCAAATAGAAAAAGAGGTGTTTTATACTTTATATGGACATTTATCGTTAGCATCCATAGAAAACTTAAAAATAGGAGATACTGTTTTACAGGGAAATACCATTGGATATTTAGGTGGTTCTTCTGTAAATGGCGATTATGCACCACATTTACATTTTCAAATTATTAGAGATTTAGAAGATAATTTTGGAGATTATCCAGGAGTTTCATCCGAAGAAAATATAGCATTTTATCAAAAAAATTGTCCTAACCCCAATTTATTACTAAAATTAGTTATTTAAGTTCTGTGTTTTTGTAAGCTATTACTACATTTTTAGACTTATTAAAGAACCAAAACTAAATTAATTTTTTATGAATAACTTATGGTTTTTTGATAATGTAAACTTATTTAATCTACTTTGTCCACACAAATTTAAAGAATATAAAAAGTGTCATAATTTTGATGCTTATAAAAAAAGTGATTACATCTACTTTGAAGAAGACGCAGCAAGTAAGGTTTATTTAATAGAAAAAGGAAAAGTTAAAATTGGGTACTATAATGAAGATGGTACCGAAGTGGTAAAAGCAATTTTAACAAAAGGAGAATTGTTTGGAGAAAAAGCCATTTTAGGAGAAGAAACAAGAAATGAATTTGCCCAATCTGTAGATGCATCTACGTCAATTTGTCCAATAGGAGTAGACACTATGCACGATTTAATGCGTGATAACAAAACCTTTAGTTTAAAAATATATAAATTTTTAGGTTTTCGTTTTAAAAAATTAGAAAGAAGATTACAATTAATTTTATTTAAAGATTCTAAAACTAGGTTTTTAGAATTTATGAAAGAATTGTGCGAGGAGTATGGGCATGATTGTGAAAAAACAGGAGATAAAATAATAGAACACCCTTATACCCAAAAAGATATTGCATCCTTAATTGGTACCTCTAGGTCTAATTTAAATGTGTTAATGAATGAGTTAAAAGATGCAAATATTATTACATTTAATAGAAAAGAAATAAGATTACTTCAAAAAATTGCATAAGTGTTAGCTAGCTAACATTTCACTACGTAATAAGCGCATAACTTTGTCATCAACATTAACATAAATATTAATAAGATGAAAAAAATTTTAAATTTAGCAATCGCATTTGCAATCGCAACAACTTTTGTAGCTTGTAGTGATGATGACAACAACAACAACAATTTACCAACAACAGGAAGTTTAACAGTAGACTTTACAGGTTTAGAAGAATTAGGAGCTGATTTCGTTTACGAAGGATGGTTAATTGTAAATGGTAGCCCAGTAAGTACAGGTACTTTTACAAGTGTGTCTTTTCCGCAAACATATATTGTAGGAATTGATGACTTAGAAGCAGCAACAACATTTGTTTTATCTATTGAGCCAGCAGGAGAAACCGGAGCAGCAGCTTTAGCGCCAGCAGCAACTAAAGTTTTAGCAGGAGATTTTTCTGGAAATTCTGCAAATGTTACTTCTACAGGAATTGTAGGTGATTTTAGTAATTCTTGGGGTAAATATATTTTAGCAACGCCAACCGATGCAGATACTACGAATGAAGCAAGCGGAGTTTGGTTTTTAGATAATACGATTGAGCCAGCAGTTGCAGGTTTAAGTTTACCAACTTTACCTGAAGGATGGAAATATGAAGGATGGGTTGTTTTAAATGGAACACCAGTAAGTACAGGTACATTTACTGCAGTTGACGCAGCAGATGATAACGCAGCAAGTTCACCTTTTAAAGGGGCTGTAAATAACGGACCAGGTTATCCAGGAGAAGATTATGTTATAGGATCTGCAGCAGGTGTAGATTTTCCAACAGATTTAAAAGGTAAAACAGTAGTAATTTCTGTAGAGCCAAGTCCAGATAATAGTGCTGCACCATTTGCATTAAAACCTTTAGCGCATGTTGTACCAGCAGATGCAGAAAACCATACAGTAATTTCTATGGGAGCAGGACCATTAGCAGTTTTAACAGGAAGTGTAATTAGATAACAGAAAAGAATAATCTACTATTATGTTAATGGTTGATTTATTTGAAGGGCAATTATATGTATATAATTGCTCTTTTCTGTTTTTAATCGCAGGGCGATAGCCAAGGGTTTAATTCACATAGGCTTGCTTCGAAATGAAAAAACATGTTTCGTAAGCATACTTTGTATCTTTGGGGCGAGGTTGTTGATTAATTAAAGATTAATAAAAGGAAGTAATTATTGGTTTACTTCATTAATAGTATCAATAATAATAGCACAACCTTTTAAAATCTCTTCATCAGTAACAGTAAGTGGAGGCGTAATTCTCATTGCGCTCGTTTCAAAGAGTAGAAAGAATAGAATTAATCCGTTTTCTAAACATTTCAAAACTACTTTAGCGTTTAGTTCTGGAGTTTCTAAAATAGCAGCTAACATTAAACCTTTTCCTCTAATTTCTTTAATTGAAGGATGAATTAAATGTTTTCTAATAAGTGATTCTTTTCGTAAAGCTTCTTTAGTAAAGTTATTTTCAGTAATTTCTTTTACGGTTGCTACTGCAGCGGCAGAAATTACAGGATGACCAGCAAATGTAGAAATATGCCCCAATTTAGGATTGTCTTTTAATAAGCTCATCATTTCGAACGAAGAAATAAAAGCTCCAATTGGCATTCCACCTCCCAAACCTTTACCAGTAATAACAATATCTGGAACTACATTATAGTTTTCAAATCCCCAAAAAGTACCTGTTCTACCTATTCCTGTTTGTATTTCGTCTAAAATTAATAGAGCTCCAACTTCAATACAACGTTGTTTTACTTTGGATAAAAAACCATTTTGAGGTTCAATAAAACCAGCACCACCTTGTATGGTTTCTAATATTACAGCAGCAGTTTTAGTGGTAATTTTGGCAATATCATTTTCATTATTGAAACCAATAAATTTTGTACCCGGAATTAAAGGTCTAAAAGCTTGGTTCTGTTGTTCTACTCCAGAAACACTCATAGATCCCATGGTGTTACCATGATAAGAGTTCTTTGCAGCAATTATTTCTGCTCTATTGGTAACTCTTTTTGCTAATTTTAAAGCACCTTCTGTAGCTTCTGTTCCTGAATTTGTAATATAAACAGCATTTAAATTCTCTGGAGAATTTTGTGCTAATAATTTACAAAGTGTTACTTGTGGTTGCTGAATAAACTCGCCATAAACCATTACATGTGCATAAGAATCTAATTGATTTTTTATAGCTTCTGTAACTTTTGGATGGTTATGACCTAAACTATTTGCAGATACTCCGGCAACAAAGTCTAAATATTCTTTACCAGAAGTATCGTAAATATAACTTCCTTTTGCCTTAGAGATTTCAATAGCAAGTGGGTGAGGAGTTGTTTGTGCTTGGTATTTAAAAAAATCTGTTTTCAAGATTATTGTTTTTTAGGAAAACTATTAGGTTTTAGAGCTTTGGGCTTTAGCTCTGTAGTAAGCTTCTTTTTATTCTTAAGAATTACAGGTGCTTTTTTCTCTTTTTCATCCTCTTTTAGAGGGATTTTACTTGTATCGTCATGGATAAAAATATCTTCCATCTTTTTAGGTTGTTCATCTTCTCGCCAAATAAAGCCTTGTAGCTCTCTAACATCGTCTGGTAATTTTGATGGAGGATAGGTATTACCATCAGATTTTTTTAAATATTTTATCGTTTCAATTTGTCCTTTATCTAAAGTGAATTCTATATTACTAGATATTTCTTTAGTAATGGTTTCTAAAACTTGGGTTTCGGCATTTCTATTATAATAAACAGATTCGGCATTTCCTTTAACGAGCAGTAAGTGTAGCTTGTTTTCTTTAAATTTACCAAACATATTTCTACCTTTAATCTGGTCGTAATTTTTATCAGAAAGAGAGTCTTTAGAAACAATAAAAGAATTATTTAAAACCTTTAATGAGTCTAATTTTTCTGTTTCTACATTAGATAATAAATGTATGGTATCTCCGGTAATTTGATTTTTATCTGACCAAATTACAGGTTTTTTAAACATTTTGGTTAAACCTGTAGATTGGTTTGTATGAATAGAATCGCACTTTCCTTGTAAATCTGATTTAAAGATTTTAACATTATGATACGTTCTTACAATTCTTTTTTCTGGTTTACCTGTAACTAAAATAGTATCACCATGAATAAACATAGAGTCTTTGTCTATAATTGAAATGGCAACTGCTCGTTTTATAATATAAAGTGAGTCTTTTAACTCAAAAATTTCTGCATAGTTTCCTTTAGTGATAAAATTCTGAACCGTATCAATTACCTGAATATTATTGGTTGCAGAAGCAAAACCTTTATTTTTATCATAATACAAACTATCGCCTTCTACAGTTCTTTCTTTTAAAAAGAGTTTTGCATTTTTTACAAAGTGAGAGATATCTGTTTTGGTATTGTAAAATCCTTTTTCACAATAAATTCTATTGTCGTTTTGTGTATTTGTAATGGTTGTTGGCCCGTATAAATAGGTAAGTCCAGAGTTTGTATAATAATCTAAATGATCAGATTCTAAGTGGTGTTCTGGGTTTACCACGGTAACTCTTGTGGTTGCTGTAAACTTTTTATCTTCTAAATAAAAGTTTCCATTTTTACTTTTTAAGGTATTTGTTTCGTCTTTTATAGTTGCGTAACTTCTGTAATATAATTTTTGATTTAATCGATCAAAATGTAATGTATCTGTTGTTAAGGTCATTGTTGGGTCTTTTAAAACCACATTTCCCCAAGAAAGTGCTTGCTTAGAATTGGCATCGTAATCGGTGTAATTACTAGTTTGTGTAATGGTATCGCCTTGCTTAATTAACACATTTCCAATAGCTTTAAAGAAGTTTTTATCTTTATAGTATAATGCTTGTTGGCTTGTTAAAATAATACCATCATGTATCATTTTAACATTACCTATTAATAATGTTGCTCCTGGGTATTTTTCTTCATCAGCTTCTTGCTGTTCTGCGTAATATTGAATTTTTTTCTTTTCTTGAGAGAAAGAATTGAGCGAAGAAAAAATAATAAATAATAAAAGTATTCTTTTCAAATTGATGAATTTGACGCAAAAATAATGAAAAGAAAATGGCTACCTATTAAAGATAAGTGAAAATTAGTTTAATTAAATATCTAAAAGTAAAGATTTTTCTAATTTTTTAGCTTTCGGAAATAAAATGTTATTTTCTATGTGGATATGGTTTAATAATAATTCTTCAAATTGTTGTAACTTAAGATATAGTACTTTAAAAGAAATACACGTGTTTTCTGGAATTTTGTAGTTATTTGTTAGTTTAGAAATCTTCTTAAATATTTTAGTTACTTTTTCATGCTCATCTTCAATAGATTCTATAGGACTATTTAAGGGAGAATTATTTGTGTTTACTGATGTTCTTTTATTTTTAGCCTCTACCAGTTTTTTTATATACGGAAAAATTGTTTTTTCCTCATTTCTCATATGCTCTAGAATATTGTCTGCAATTTTCTGTATTAACCGGTTAATTTTTAGGAGTTCTTTATATTCTTGGCTATAAAGATTCGCTACTTTTTCTCCGTACTCTTTTAATAATAAGATGTTTTCTTCTTTATATTCATGCTGAATATTCACTAAAAAGTCAATTAGAAAATCTAAGTCCCAAGAGTTATAATCTTTTAAATAATAAACTTTATTATTTACCGCATTTAGATCACTTATAATTTGCTTTAAATTAATCTTTTTTTTGTGGCATGCTTTAGATAATAACAGGTTTCCATGAATACTAAAGTCTATCTTATATTTTTTAAAAACAGTGGCAGTATTAATGTTATTCGTAACAATCGTTGCAACACTTTTATTCATTAGATCCTTCACAATAAGAGGCTTTGAATTCATTACAAATTTGGTATACTTATTAAGAATAAAAAATGACTTTTGTCACTATTATAAATAATTACAAATAAATAAGTTAAAACAATATGATTATCGAAATATTAGGCTTTAAATCATAAATAAATAATAGGTATCTGTAATTTTATAAAATGATTAAGACTGTTAAATATCGAGGTAAATTCGAATAAAATTGAGTTTTATCCTCAATAGAATTCTAAGTTCTTGTAATTTGCGTAAAAATTAGAATTTCATGAAATCACCTTTTCATTTAACAAAAAAAGAAATGCAATCTTATGGCTATAAAATTGTAGATCTAATTGTAGACCATTATGCAGATGAAGAAAATAAAAAACCAGTTAGCAAAGCTTCTAGAGAAGAAATGGACTCTATTTTTTTAAGTGAAGCACCAGATAATGCAACACCTGCAGACGAAGTGTTAGATTTTGTGGCAAAAAATGTATTGCCAAATAGTAATATATCTACGCATCCTAAATCTTTTTCGTTTGTACCAGGACCAAGTAACTTTATAAGTACAATGGCAGATTCTTTAGCAACCGGATTCAATATTTTTTCTGGCGGATGGATTGTTTCTCCTGCAGCTGCAGAACTAGAGATTGTTACCTTAAATTGGTTGCTTAAAATGTTTGATTTTCCGGTAACAAAAGGAGGGGGAATTTTTACAAGTGGTGGTTCTATGGCAAATTTAACAGCTTTAGTAACCGCTAGAAGAATAAAATGTGGACCAGATTTTTCGAATGCAGTTATTTATTTATCAGACCAAGCACATTCTTCTAACATTAAGGCAATAAGAGTTTTAGGTTTTAAGGAAGAGCAGGTAAAAATAATTCCTACAGATTTAGAGTTTAAGTTTAGCATTAATAAACTTAAAAATGAAATTGCAAAAGATCAATTAGAAGGAAGAAAACCTTTCTGTATTATTGCTTCTGCAGGTACTACAAACACAGGTACTGTAGACCCTTTAGACGATTTAGCTGATATTTGTGAAAAAGAAAATCTTTGGTTTCATATTGATGGAGCTTACGGTGGAGCTGCTATTTTATCTAAAAAAGGAAGTAGAATTTTACGTGGTATAGAACGTGCAGATTCTTTAACAGTAGATCCTCATAAATGGTTTTTTCAGCCTTACGAAATTGGTTGTTTATTAGTAAAAGACGCTTCTTGGTTAAGCAATACGTTTAGTGAAAAACCAGAATATTTAAGAGATATTGAAGGAAACGAATCTGAAATTAATTTTTATGATTACGGAATTCAATTAACAAGAAGGTTTAGAGCTTTAAAATTCTACATGTCCATTAAAACCTATGGGTTAAATGCATTTAAAAAAGCAATTACCTACAATATAGATTTAGCAGATAAAACAGAAGATACGCTTAGAAAAAGTAAAAATTGGGAAATTGTTTCTCCTGCAACTTTAGCAATTATTAACTTTAGATACAATCCTCTAAATAAGGATTTAACAGAAGAAGAATTAGATACATTAAACCAAGAAATCTCTTCTAAGGTAGTCGATTCTAAAGAAGCTCTTTTAGTAACTACCGTTTTACAAAATCAAGTGGTTATTAGAATGTGTTTAATCAACCCAAAAACAACTTTAAAGCATGTAACTGACACTTTAGATCAGTGCGAAGTATCTGCTAAACAAGTTCTTTTGGAGTGGAATAAATAGCTTTTATATTAGTAATAAAGATCCCTAAAATACTTATTGGTAATAATGCAGATATCAATACTAAAATAATGTAATAGTTGTTTAGAATTGATATTTGTTGCCAATTACAAAAGCCTTTATAAAATATCAATATTTCAGAAAGTATAAAACCTGTCAGATAAATAACAGTCCAAATTTTAGAGACTTTTAATAGTTTATTTTGATGTAAAAAAAATAAAATACTTAGGCTTGTAATTCCTAAAAACACCAAGTGTAAATAGCCAATTACAAAATCTTTTATTTGATAAGATAGGGTTGCAAAATAAGGAGTTACAGTAATCGTTTGCATTATTATTTTTAAAGATAATAACACAAAAACAAAACTGATTAATTTATAGGGAAAAGGGGATATATTTTTTTTTAAAAATGCTTTTTTATTTTTAATTATTTGATAAAATTGTATTAAAGTAATTAATTGAGTAACTATACCTAATAGTGCTATAATATAGATTGTTATAGGTGGTTGTATCCATAAAAAAGATAAACCTAAAGTAAAGATACAACTGAATATCATCAACCAAAAAAAAGTAGTAATTTTTTTCTTAGAAATAACACGATTATTTTTTTCTAAAAAGTGTAAAAACACCCCAAGTAGGCAAAAAAGAAACCATCCGTTGTATTGAAAATGTAAATAGAAATAAATAGCATTTTTATACCAATGAGAGGTTGTGCCAAGAGTGTTCATAATAATGCCCAAAGACCAAGGACCAACACTAGAAATAATCATAAATATAAGTGATGCATTTATAAATTGAAAGACATAACTATCCTTCTTAAAATTGTTGTTTTTTCTAAAGAAAGCATAAAACCAATAAGAACAAATGATAAACAGGGTAGAAAAAATAATAGAAAATAAAGCATATCCTGTAATCGGAAAACTGACTAACATCCCTATAATTGTTACTTGTGTACATAAAAACAGTTTGGTGTACCTTTTTTTTGATTCCTCCTTTATAAATAAATGAAAAATTAAAGTTGTTAAACCAATATAAACCCAACCTAAAAGAGCTACATGAGAGTGTGTGTGAACAATAAATCTGTAATTTGCATTTACATCTGTTATAGGGAAAAGACGTAATAAAATCCCTAAGGAAGACGCAATTAAAAAATAAGAAAGTGCTACAAAACTTTGTGTTTTAGCTTTTATCATAGTTCAACTATAAAGTATTTATGATATTATTATTTTTAGCAAATTCTTTAGCCATTTCTAAAATTGTTTTGTTTTTAAGTTTATCTATTAATTGAGTTTTAAAAGGTACATATAAATGATGAACTACACAGGGTTTATCATCACTACACTCTAATTGACCTAAATAACATTGATTCAGTTTGTCAGCATCATCCACACAGTCTATAATATCAAAAAGGGAGTTTTTTTCATTTCCCTTTGTTAGGTAAAATCCTCCATGGGGTCCTTTTACAGAGCTTATAATATCCTTTTTTGTTAATTCTTGTAATGTTTTTGCTAAAAATGGGGCAGGCATATCTAAATCATCAGCAATTTGTTTAGAACCAATTTTCTTTTCTTCGGATGCATTATTTGCAAGATAAAGAACTGCTCTAATAGCATATTTACTTGAATTTGTTAACATAATTTTTTTACAAAAATATAAAGATATTTATATCTTTTTATATGATAATTATCATTTTTATTTATAATGAAGAGGTTTAATTTTGTTTTAAATAAAAAGAGTATAAAGTCTTTTATTAAGCTAACATTAAAATCAAAGAAAATGAAATTATTAAAAACAGTATATTTATTAGTCGCATCTAGCTTACTGCTATCAAGTTGTAAGAGTGAACCTAAAAAAGAAATAGCAATGGCAGATAATTCTTCCATTTATATTAAAGGTACTATAGATGCAGAACTAACTTCACCGCCTTTTGTACCTGCGCCAGTAGGCAATAGAACCGCAAAGAAATTATTAATAGATATGGAAATTCTTGAAAAAGAAGGAACCATGACAGATGGTGTACAATATGTGTATTGGACTTTTGGTGGTTCTGTACCTGGAAGTTTTATTAGAGCTAGAGTAGGAGACGAAATAGAATTTACGTTGTCTAATCACCCAGATAATAAATTACCACATAATATAGATATGCATGCGGTAACTGGTCCTGGAGGTGGAGCAACATCTTCTTTTGTAGCGCCTGGTCATAAAAAAACGTTTTCTTTTAAAGCATTAAACCCTGGTTTGTTTGTGTACCACTGTGCTACTGCACCTGTAGGAATGCATATTGCAAACGGAATGTATGGTTTAATTTTAATAGAACCAGAAGGAGGCTTGCCTAAAGTAGATAAAGAATATTACATTATGCAAGGAGACTTTTATACAAAAGGTGCCACTGATGAAAAAGGTTTACAAGCTTTTGATATGACAAAAGCAATTAAAGAAGATGCAGATTATGTAGTTTTTAATGGTAAAGTTGGTGCTTTAACAGGAGACAACGCTATTACTGCAAATGTAGGTGAAACAGTTCGTTTATTTGTAGGGAATGGCGGACCAAACTTAACATCATCTTTTCATGTTATTGGAGAAATCTTTGATAAAGTACATATAGAAGGAGGATCTATGATTAATGAAAACGTGCAAACAACTTCAATTCCTTCTGGAGGGGCTGCTATTGTAGAGTTTAAAGTAGAAGTACCTGGTACATTTATTATTGTAGACCATGCTATTTTTAGAGCTTTTAATAAAGGGGCTTTAGGAATGTTAAAAGTAACCGGAGAAGAAAATAAAAAATTATATTCTGGTGTTAAGCAAGAAGGAATTTACCATCCAGAAGGAGGTACAATTCAAACAATGCCAAATAATGATAAGAAAAAAGTGGCTGTAAGTAACGTAGAAAAACCTTTAGCTAAAAAAATAGCTGATGGTAAACAAATTTATATGACTACTTGTTTTGCTTGTCACCAAGCAGAAGGACAAGGAATTCCGAATGCGTTTCCTCCTTTAGCAAAATCAGACTATTTAAATGCTGATGTTAAAAGAGCGGTGGGTATTGTTTTACACGGAAAAACAGGAGAAATTACTGTAAACGGAAAAAAATACAACAGTGTAATGACAAGACAAACACTTACTGAAGAAGAAGTTGCAGATGTACTTACTTACGTTTATAATTCTTGGGGAAATAATAAAACCAATGTTTCTGTAAACACTGTAAAAGAAGTAAAAAACAGTCATTAATAATCTCAATTCAAATTCAATGAAAACTATTTTAAGATTGACAATTTGTTTATTCCTCCTAAATGCAACGTATACAAGTTGTCAATCTAAAATGGTACAAATTAATGGGGGAGAGTATTTGCCTTTGTATGGTAGAGATTCTTTAAATGTTAAGATAGATGATTTTTTAATGGATGTGTATCCTGTTACAAATAAAGAATATGTAGCTTTTGTAAAGAAATATCCAAAATGGCAAAGAAGTAAAGTCATTAAGTTATTTGCTGATGAGAGCTATTTACGCGAATGGAAATCGGATACTATTTTAGGTGAAAATCAAAAAGAAAATTCGCCTATTACGCAAGTTTCTTGGTTTGCAGCAAAGGATTATTGCGAATATCAAGGAAAAAGGTTGCCAACAGTAGATGAATGGGAATATGTAGCAATGGCAAATAAAACCATACCCGATGCAAGAAGAGAAGAGGCTTATAATCAGTTTATTTTAAGTTGGTATGAAAAGCCAAAAACGTTTAATCAAACCATAGGGTCTACATTTAAAAATTATTGGAATGTGTACGATTTACATGGTTTAGTTTGGGAGTGGACTATAGATTTTAATTCGGTATTGGTTTCTGGAGAGTCTAGAAAAGATGTAGACACAGATAATAATTTATTTTGTGGCAGTGCAGCTGTAAATGCAACAGATTTAATGAATTATGCAGCGTTTATGCGTTACGCAATTAGAGGGAGTTTAAAAGCGAAATACACCATAAAAAACTTAGGTTTTAGATGTGTAAAAGATACTAAAAAATAGAAAAATGAAAACACTTAAATATGTATTACTATTGGTTGTAACAGTTACATTATTAGTTTCTTGTGATAAAAAAATAGCTAAAAAAACTGATAAAGTAACGTATCAATGCCCAATGAAATGTGAAGGGGACAAAGTCTATTCAGAAAAAGGAAATTGTCCTGTTTGTGAAATGAAATTAATGCCAACATCTAAAGTAGCAACAAAAATTTTGTCTAGTTTTATTTCTGAAGAATCTATTTTTAACTTAACTACAAAATGGAATAGACAAGATGGTAAAGAGATTGAGTTAAAAGAACTAAAAGGTAAAACTTTAGTAATGGTTATGATTTATACAACTTGTAAAGCTGCTTGTCCAAGGTTAACAGCAGATATGAGAAATATTGAAGACAAAATTCCAACAGATTTAAAAAATGAGGTAGAATTTGTTTTAGTCAGTATAGATCCTGTTAATGATACTCCAAAAAAATTAAAAGCCTTTGCAAAAGAAAATTTTTTAGATAGACAACAATGGACTTTGTTACAAGGTACAGAAAGTGGTGTTAGAGAATTTGCCAATGTTTTAGCGGTAAAATACAAACAGATTTCACCTTTAGACTTTTCTCATTCTAACATTATAAGTGTTTTTAATCCAGGAGGAGAATTAGTGCATCAACAAGAAGGTTTAGGTGTTGATAATAAAGAAACAATTAAAAAAATTATAGAAATAATTAATACTCATTAAAATGAAAATCACAAAAGACAATACAGTAGCAGAAGTGGTTACGTATAATATAAAAACTGCAGATGTATTTAAAAAACATGGGATAGATTTTTGCTGCGGAGGAGGAATATCAATAGAAAAAGCATGTAAAAAACACAATGTTTCTTTTGAAGAAATGGAAAAAGAACTCTTAAGCATAAATAACCCAACATCTAATGCATATAATTATGATAGCTGGAAACTAGATTTTTTAGTAGATCATATTGTAAACACTCATCATACGTATGTTACAGAAAATATTCCTTTAATTTTACAATATGCCGCAAAAGTAGCAAAAGTTCATGGGCATCATTATACTGAAGTGATTGAGATTAATAAACTATTTATTGATGTTGCTAATGAATTATCTTCTCATCTTATAAAAGAAGAAACGGTTTTATTTCCATTTATTAAGCAATTGGTAAAGGCAGAAAAAGAGGGTATTAAGACTCCAAAACAACATTTTGGAATGGTTAACAATCCAATTAGAATGATGGAGGAAGAGCATGAAAATGCGGGAGACATTCTAAAAGAAATAAACCAACTTTCTAATAATTATGCTCCACCAGAAGGAGCGTGTAATACTTTTAAAGCCTTGTATGCCAAATTAGATGAGTTTGAGCAAGATTTACATCAGCACATACATTTAGAAAATAATATTCTGTTTCCTAAAGCCATTCTCTTAGAGCAAAAAAATAAGGAATAAAGGTATTATTTCATATAATGTATAAGTTTAAAAAACTCAGAATTAAGAATATTCTGAGTTTTTTAAACTTTTATTGTTTTTAGAAAAATGTCTAATTTATTAACTTTTACTATAATTACAGAAATTATTTCGTTTTGTATTTATTAGAATATCGTTTCCAAAGTTTGGTTTGATGGGTTTCTAGACTAATTTTTCTTCCTTGTATAAATGCTTCTGTTAAAATATTTCCTCTCATGTCTAAAGCATCACCTTCAGAAACAAACAACGTAGCGTCTTTACCAACCTCTAATGTACCAACTAAGTTATCAATTCCTAAAATTTTAGCCGTATTAGAAGTAATCATTTTTAAAGCTTCTTCTTTATCAATTCCGTATGCTGCATACGTTCCGGCGTAAAAAGGTAAATTTCGGGTATTCATGCGTTCCATTTGTCCTTCCATCCCTAAACCAACAGTAATCCCCTTATCTATTAAAATTTTCGCATTTCTATAAGATAAATCATAATCATCATCTTCTCCATCCGGAACTCGGTGTGCTCTTTCTATGATAACAGGGATCTTATTTTTAAGAAGTAAATCAGCAACATTTTCAGCACCTTTTGCATGTACTAATACCATATTGTTTATGCCTAATTGTTTAAATAATTTTATAGCATCTGTAATTTCTTTTTCTCCATTTACATGGATAAAAATATTTTGAGAACCATTAAATAACCCTTTGGTAGCTTTAAAAGGAAGGTTTTCTGTTGATGTGTTACTTGCTAAATAGTGTTTAGCATTTGTAAAGAAAGTTGTAATTTCTTCAATTTTCTTAATGTAATTTTTATCCTCTTTTATATTAGGATTTTCACCCAACCATGAGCGTCCGCGTGATAAGCTAGAAGGCCAATTAATATGAATAGCATCCTCTTTTTTTAAGGCAGCATCTTCCCAGTTCCAAGCGTCAAATTGCATAATTGACGATGTACCAGAAATGGTTCCGCCACGTGGAGTAATTTGCCCCATAAAAACACCATTTGGTCTCATGGATTCTATCACTTTACTTTCTGCGTTGTATGCAATTAAACTTCTAATATGTGGCAACATAGATCCAACTTCATCTTCGTCATCAGTTGCTCTTACAGCATCAATTTCTACCAAACCTAAAGATGCATTGGCTGCAATAAAACCTGGATAAATATGCTTTCCGTTTGCATTGATAATGGTGCCCATTCTTGCAATTCGCATCATTGCAGAACCCACAAAAGAAATTTTACCGTTTTCGAACATAATTAGTGAATTTTCTATCACTTTTCCGTTTCCTAAATGTGCTGTTGCTCCTTCAATAGAAAAAGCTGTGGTTTGTTTTGGAGCAGGCGTTTGTTGTGCCGTCAGGTTTCCTAAAAAGAATAAGAAACCTACTAAACTATATATATATTGTTTTTTCATTTTATCTTTTTTTAGGTTTTTACTCTGTATCACAGTGAAAATTCTGATTGCGTTTTTTAGTTGGCATCACTGTTTTACCGCCTTTCATTTTTTCTGAAAGCATCATTTTTAACAATTTACTTTTCTCGCTTTTAATAGATTCTCGTTTTTCTAAATCTTTTTCGATATCAAAGTAAATGGTTCCATCAATAATTGTTTTTTCTGCTTTGGCATAAATAGATAGCGGGTTATGGCTCCATAAAACTACATCACCATCTTTACCAATTTTAAGAGAACCTGTTCTATTGTCTAAATGCAATAATTTTGCAGGATTAATAGTTACCATTTTCCAAGCTTCTAATTCAGACATGCCGCCATATTTAATGGTTTTTGCAGCTTCTTGATTCAGTCTTCTAGACATTTCTCTATCGTCAGAATTAATAGCAACTGTAATTCCTTGGTTTGCTAAAAT
The DNA here is from genome assembly GCF_009796785.1 of Polaribacter sp. L3A8. Lineage (NCBI taxonomy): Bacteria > Pseudomonadati > Bacteroidota > Flavobacteriia > Flavobacteriales > Flavobacteriaceae > Polaribacter > Polaribacter sp. L3A8. The sequence continues at coordinate 682,009 of NZ_CP047026.1, read as the reverse complement.
TGCAGCATTATACGGTATTGCATCTAAAACTTCGTATTTATATGCCCACCAGTCAGAAAAAGTAGAAGCTCCAACACCATGCTCTTTCATTTTATCGGCAACTTTATAGCCTTCTAAAATATGTGTAAATGTGTTGATGTTAAAATTGAATTTATCAGCAACTTTCATCAACATATTAATTTCTGATTGTACATAAGAATGACAAGAAATAAAACGTTCTTTATTTAGAATTTCAGCTAAAGTTTCCATTTCTATATCTTTTCGATATGGTTTGCCACTTTTCTTTAAAGCATCATATTCTTTAGCTCTTTGAAAATAATCGATAAAAACCTGTTCTGTTCCCATTCTTGTTTGTGGAAAACGAATGTTATTATTTGCTCCCCAATTAGATTGTTTTACATTTTCACCTAAAGCAAATTTTATAAACTTAGGCGAATCTTTATAAATTAAACCATCAGCGTTTTCTCCCCATTTTAGTTTGATGATTGCAGAACGACCACCAATAGGATTTGCAGAACCATGTAAAATTTGAATGGAAGTAACGCCACCTGCTAAATTTCTATAAATATTGATGTCATTAGGGTTTACAACATCTTCTATAGAAACTTCTGCAGTAGAATTATGTCCAGCTTCATTTACCGCAGATGTAGCAATATGAGAATGTTCATCTATAATTCCTGCAGTTACATGTTTGCCCGTTGCGTCAATAACTTTAGCGTTTCTATATTTTAAGTTTTTACCAATTTCGGCAATCTTACCGTCTTTAATTAAAATATCTGTGTTTTCTAAAATACCTTCATCTTCGGAAGTCCAAACGGTAGCATTTTTAATTACAATAGTTTCTTGTTTTGGCAGGTTAAAATTACCATACCCAATATTGGGATAACTGATAGGTAAAACCTGTAAAGTATCATCATTGTCTTTTTTAAGAACCGCTTTTTTAGAAGTCTTTTTAAATGTTTTTGAAGCCGACCAATTAGATTCATTCCCCGCTTCATCATAAGCCGTACCTTGCATTACATTAGCCACATTAATAATTTGACCAACCAATCTCGTATAACCATCATCGTTAAAGGTTATATGAATCCATCCATTTTTATAAGAAAATGTAGATTTTAGTTTTTCATCACCCTTTTTTATAACACCCATTTGTTTCGCTCCAACACCAGTAATTGTAAGTGAATAAAATTTTCCATTTACGTTTACGTTATAAACACCTGTTATGTCTTTGCTATTGATATCATTCACAATATTTTTATGTCCCTGAACCCAATTTTCATAAATAATTGTTTTACTGTCAAAAATGGGACCAGAAGTAATGATAAAATTGGCAGAACTCCCTTCATTTAAGTTTCCAATAGTAGTGTTACCTAATAATTTTGCAGGCATTGTTGTTAAAGCTTCTAAGGCTTTTTCCTTATCTAAACCATACTTAATTGCTTTTAGCAAGTTTTTATGGAAATCTTCCATCTTTTTTAACTTGTGTGTGGTTAGCGCAAAATGAATTCCGTTTTCAGCCAAAACACTTAAGTTTGTTGGTTCTTGATTCCATTTTCGTAAATCACTTAACGGAATTTGTTTTGCTATTAAAGGATTACTCACATCATATGCATCCTGAAAATTAATAGGAATAATTAAACTTGCGTTGGTTTTTTTTATCTCATCAATTCTTTCATATTCATCTCCACCACCTAAAATGGTGTATTGAATATTAAATTCATCTCCAATTTTATCTGCTCTTAAAATATCTAACCAACCACCAGCATCAAAAACTTGAAGTAGACTTTTATTTGCATTTAAAGCCTCTAAAGATTGATCTTTATTTTTAGCATCGCCATCGGCATACCATTTTGCATCCAAATACATTTGACGTAATAAAGCCATCGCACCCATTTTAGAAGTAGGGTAAGCCTGTTTAGACAAGGTACTTTTGCTAAATGATAAGTACTGAACAGATCTGTTTTCTAAAATTCTATACGCATCTAACGAGTTCGGGTTTAGGGCAACTAACATTCCGTTTCCACGAACAATTCCGTCTTGTACATGTGTATTTACAACGCCAAAACCAGCTTTTAAATATTCTGTTGCTTTTTTATCATCAAATTTAAATGAATTTGCAGCTTTGGTTTCTGGCCTTATGTGATCGTTCCAATAAAAACCGGATCTAGTCGCATCATATTGCGGTTTTTCTTTTCTGCTACTAGAAGGACCTTTTTTTGATTTTTCAATTCCAAAACTAGTATATAAATCTATAAAAGAAGGGTAGATTGTTTTTCCTTCTAAATCTATTATTTCTGTTCCTTTGGGTATAGATACAGATTTACCTACAGATAAAACTTTACCTTCTTTTATAAATAAGGTTCCATTTTTTATAATTTTTTGTGGCGTAATGTAAATGGTGGCATTTTTAAAAGCCACTGTTTTTTTAAAAGTAGATTTTACTCCTGTATTTGTTGGGAAATACTCTTGCGAATGCATAGAAATAGCCATAAATAAGGAGAAAAATAAGATTAATTTTCTCATAGATGTTAGAATTAGTTATTTGGTATAATGCTCTAATTTAATTAGAACCTTTTATAGAAATGTTAAAAGTAGTTATTTTAACATAAATTTAAGAAATTTAGATTTTTGATGAAGTTTCAAAATAACTAATAAATAAATCTACTACATAATTATAAGATTGCACACCTTTGTCTTGTTTATTTGCTTTTAAGTAAGCGTTGTACCCTTTTTTTACCAAAGGTTCAAAAGGGTTTTTATAGGCTTGCCAAAACTGATAACTCGCATTAAAATCTTTAGAAATTCCTTTGTTTACAGTTTTCCAAAGTTCTTTGGATAAAGTTTGATCTCGTTTTCTTAATTCGGAAATACAATAACCAAAAGCCATTCTATAGCTTGCGTATTTAAAATAAACATCATCATTATAATTAGCCGCTAAAAAACCAACAAAATTTGCTTCATTTTCTGCTGCAAAACCAATTTGATGTGCCATTTCATGACACGTAGTTGTGGGATATCCTGTTTTAGGAATTCTATCATTTACTTGCGCTTCTCCGGTTAAAGGATTCAAGTATCCTGCGGTTCCATTATAGGTTTGCAATAAACTCATTAAAGAACTTTTTACTGATTTATGTTGATATTTTAATTGCGGAAAATCTTTAGCTAAATAATCATAACCTGTAACGGCTATCGCATACATTTCTTTTTGAGAATACGGATTTTCGACTTTTAGAGAATCATTTTTTGTAATTTCAAATTGATAGTGATTCAGGTTTTTAATAATATGTTTTGTTACTTTTTCTAGTTGCGCTGTAGTATATTTTTGCTGATGATACTTTAAGTTTTTAGACAAAGGTTCACGGTAATAATTTAATCCCCAAAAAAGGTAAAAACAAAAATAGATAACAGATAAAAAAGCTGTAAAATGTATAATTTTAGGAATAAAATTTTTAAATCTGGTTTTAATCAATCGATAAATAGAACGGATAAGGATAAAAAGGCCGAAAGCCAATAACAAATCTCCAACAGAAAAAGGAATCCAACCTAAAATGATCCTTAAAAAAGATGAAATAGGAGGGTAGATTCCGTTTGAATAATATTTTTCTATAAATTCAGGATTTACAGTAGCCCATTTCATTAACAGAATTTGAACTGGTAAAAGAATTGCGATAAGAATGTGTTTTTTATTTGTTTTCACAAAATAGAATTAATTAAAATTATGTTTATATTAAATAAAACAAGCTGAATAACGTTTAGAATACATCCAACTTTGTTGGTAAAAATAAGGATTCGATTTAGAAGTTGACTGGTTATTAACAAGATAATAACATTTTTATAGACAATAAATGTTTACAAATTAAATTGAACTTTTAGAAAATATTTTCAACCTAAAAAAGTACCTTTGTAATAATGGAAAAAACGACTCCTGTTGCAGGAAAAAAGATAGATAAATCAAGATTAGTTAATCTTGAAAAGGGCAAGCTTCCTCCACAGGTATTAGAGTTGGAAGAAGCTGTGTTGGGAGCAATGATGATTGATAAAAAAGGAATTGATGACGTAATTGACGTTTTAAGTTCTGATGCTTTTTACGATCAAAAACATCAAGAAATTTATGCGGCAATTTATGAATTGTTTCAAAATTCTGAACCTATAGATCTTTTAACAGTTTCTAACTTGTTAAAAAAGAATGGGAAATTAGAATTTGTTGGTGGCGATTTCTTTTTAATCCGTTTAACTCAAAAAGTAGCCTCTTCTGCACATATTGAGTTCCATGCAAGAATTATTCTTCAAAAATTTATTCAACGTAGATTAATTTCAATTTCTAGTGAAATTATAGAAAATGCGTATGATGAAAGTACCGATGTTTTCGATTTATTAGACGATGCAGAGGCAAAACTTTTTGAAGTTACCCAAGGGAATTTAAAAAAGAGTTCTGAAGATGCAGGTTCACTTGTAAAGCAAGCATTAGCGAAGATTCAAGAAATTGGTAATTCGGAAGGAATGTCTGGTTTAGAAACAGGTTTTACCAAATTAGATGCCTTAACTTCTGGTTGGCAACCGTCGGATTTAGTAATTATTGCTGCACGTCCTGGTATGGGAAAAACAGCATTTGTAATTTCGATGGCAAAAAATATGGCTATTGATTTTGGGCATGGAGTTGCAGTTTTTTCATTAGAGATGTCTTCTGTACAGTTAATTACGCGTATGATTTCTTCGGAAACAGGCTTAACATCAGAAAAACTAAGAAAAGGAAATTTAGAAGCACATGAGTGGGAACAGTTAAATGTAAAAGTTAAAAAACTTTCTGATGCACCTATTTTTATAGATGATACACCTTCTCTTTCTGTATTTGATTTACGTGCAAAAGCACGACGATTGGTATCACAACACAATGTTAGAATTATTGTAATTGATTATTTACAATTGATGACTGCCGGTGGAAAATCTAACGGAAACCGTGAACAAGAAATCTCTATGATTTCTAGAAACTTAAAAGCTTTAGCAAAAGAATTAGAAGTGCCAGTAATTGCACTGTCTCAATTATCTCGTGCGGTGGAAACACGTGGAGGATCTAAAAGACCTTTATTATCTGATTTACGTGAATCTGGAGCAATTGAGCAAGATGCAGATATTGTATCGTTTATTTTCCGTCCAGAATATTACGGAATGACAGAATGGGATGATGATGAACATACGCCATGTGAAGGACAAGGAGAATTTATTGTTGCAAAGCATAGAAATGGTGGGTTAGAAAATATTCGTTTAAAATTTACAGGTCACTTAGCAAAATTCTCTGATTTAGAAGAAGGTTTTAGTAGTGAATTTCAATCTTCTATGAATGCCGATTTCCCAGAAGATCCTTTTGCAGGTCAAGGTGGAGTAGACCCAAAAGATGCTTTTGGAAGTGATGTAGATGATGTTCCTTTTTAATTTCATATTTTTATGAAATGAATGAATTAGAAAAAAAAATTGAAAAATGGATATTAAAAAATGGATATCCATTTGAAATGAAGGTTGCCCAAGCTTTTAAAAGTGAAGGGTTTCATGTATCTCAATCAATCCTTTATAAAGACATCGATTTAAACAAATATAGAGAAATTGACATAATAGCTCATACTAATAAATTTATTAATGGAGTTTGGATTAACTTGACATATGTTGTCGAATGTAAAAAAAGTACAGACAAACCATGGGTTGTTTTTAAAAACAAAGATCTGTTTAATCTACAATCAAAGAGATATAAAATTTTAGGAAGTAAAAATTCGGATAAATTAATTTCTAAAATATCCGAAGCAAAAAGGAAAGATGAAAATCTTAAATTTATTTTTCCTTCAATTACAGAATGCGGATATAATGTTGTAACAGCTTTTAAAGAATCTAAAGACTTAGCTTATTCTGCCTCAAAAAGTTTACTTAATGCGTGTAATTATTTGGTTGAAAAATCAAATAATAGTAATTTAAAGTTTTGTAATATTTATATTCCTGTAATTATCATAGAGGGAATTCTATATGAATCTTCTTTAAAAGATGATGGAACTCTCAATTTATCGGAGGTAAATTACTCGACAATTGCTAACACAAAATCATTTGATGAAAGTGCTTCAAGTATTTTAACGATTGCTTCTTCTGTAAAATTAAATAGTTTTATAAAGGAATTAAGGAAAAATAATGATGCATTTTTTGGTAAGTTTATTGAATTATTATAATATATAAATTTATTAAATGAAAAAAATCCTAACAATCTTAACCTTTCTCCTACTATCAAATTCTATTTGGGCATCTTTTATTTATGTACCTATGAGTTATGATAATCAGAAAAACCATTTAAAAGCCTACGGAATTGTATACTTTTCATTAGAAGCGGGCTTAAAATCTAAATGGCTATTAAATTATGACGGAGGCGCTTTTTTAATAGAAAACAATAAAATTGTAGAGAATGAATGTAAAATACGAGGTGTTTCTTATCAAATAATATCTGATGCAAAAGCACAACTTGTATTACAAGAAATATCATCACCATCTTCTAATCAAGATGCAGTAACTTTAGAAAAAGCACCAAAAATTGCCGTGTATTCGCCAAAAGACAAAATGCCTTGGGATGATGCTGTAACCATGGTTTTAACGTATGCCGAAATTCCGTTTGATGTTATTTATGATAAAGAAGTCTTAGCAGATAAACTCCTTTTATATGAGTGGTTGCATTTACATCACGAAGATTTTACCGGACAGTATGGAAAGTTTTATGGAGCATTTAGAAGCGCTCCTTGGTATATAGAAGGTAAGCAAAGGGCCGAAAAACAAGCAAAAGAATTAGGTTTTACTAAAGTATCGGAAGAAAAATTAGCTGTAGCAAAAAAGATAAGAGATTACGTAATTGGCGGTGGTTTTATGTTTGCGATGTGTTCTGCAACCGATAGTTTTGATATTGCTTTATCGGCAGAAGGTGTAGATATTGCAGAATCTATGTTTGATGGAGATGCATCAGAACCTAATTATCAATCAAAAATTAATTACAATAAAACCTTTGCTTTTAAGGATTATCAATTGATTAAAAACCCAACTACTTATGAGTTTTCTACGATTGATATGACGAGTAAACGTAAAATTGCTAAAACATCAGACTATTTTTCTTTAGGAGAGTTTTCTGCAAAGTGGGATCCTGTACCAACAATGTTAACTCAAAATCATACTACTTTAGTAAAAGGTTTTATGGGACAAACCACTTCTTTTGATAGAAACACAGTTAAATCTAACGTATTGGTTTTAGGAGAAAACAAAACCAATAGAGAAGCTCGCTATATTCATGGTACCATAGGTAAAGGAATGTTTACTTTTTATGGAGGACATGATCCTGAAGATTATACACACAGAGTAGGAGATCCTAAAACAGAGTTAGATTTACACCCAACTTCACCTGGTTATCGCTTAATTTTGAACAACGTGTTGTTTCCTGCAGCAAAAAAAAAGAAGCAAAAAACTTAAGCTACTTTTTGGTTTTCTAATTCTTTTATATAAAAAGAAGGTTTTAACTTGGTTTCTTTAAAAAAAGCTTTAGAAAAAGACTCAGCATTTTTAAAGCCTACTTCATTAGCAATAGCAGCAATTGTGTATTTTCTAATTACTTCATTTTCTTCTAATAATAAGAGTGTATAATTTATTCTTAATTTATTTATATAAGTAGAAAAATTTACACCTTTATTTTGATTTATTATTTTTGATAAGTAATTAGAATTAGTATTTAATTCTTTGGCAAGTTTACTTAAAGTAATATCAGAATTTGTATACCCTTTACTTTTTTCAAAAGAATGTAATTTACTTAAAATATCATTTATAATCTCTTTGGATATATTATTACTTTCAATTTTACTTTCACCTTCATTTAATATTGTAGTCTTCTTGTTTTTTAAATCAGTTATAATTTTATCAAAACTCTTTTTTTGAATTTTTCTCTTATTATATTGGTATAAAAATAAAATAATTACAATAAATAATATTACTAAGAAATAGTTTTTACTTTTTTGAAATGTCGATATATCATTTTTTAATTTGTAAATAATTTTCTCTTTTTCTGCAATTAATCTTTTTTTATCATATTTTTCAGAAAAAGTTTTTGAAAGATTCTTTTCTCTAGAATTTAAAATACTATCAATTTTTAAAAATTTTTCAATATATTTTAATTGGTTTTTTAAATCTTTTTTTTCTTTATAATGATTTATTAAAAACTGATAAGCATTTCTTTGTGATTTTTGAGTGATTTTAGTTTTGCTGTATAAAGAATCAATTAAGAAATTATATTTTAATGCTGCATCAAGATTTCCTAATTTAGAATAAGATTCGGCAATGTAATTGTACGATTCAGATAAAATATAATAATTTTCATCATCTATAATACCTGGTATTGATTCTTTAAAACTATTAATAGCTAGTAGGTATTTTTTTTGATCTAATTCTATTTTACCTTTTCTGTATTTAAAAAAAGGTATAAAGAATAAAAAGTTATTTTTTAAAGCATATTTAGATGATTTATTATTAAAATAAATAGCAGAATCATATTTCTTTTCTTTTAAATAATTTGCGGAAATATTAGATAAAAGATTATAATATTCATGAAGGTTAATAAATTGCGGTTTCTTTTTATAAAAATTATAAGTCTCTAAATTTATCTTCTTAGATTCATTAAAGTTTTTATTTCTATATTTTAAAATACCAATTTTTTGCTTAAAAATATATTTTAGACTATCATTTCTATATATATTAGTGAGTTTTATTGCTGAAATATAGTTTTTTAAAGATTTATTTATTTTAGAATTATATAGATAATAACGACCTTTTCTAGAGTATAAATATGCAGGGAACAATTTATTGGGTTTCTTTTTTGTCTTTTCAATTAAACTATCTAAATGATTTAAGTAGATGTTATCATCATTAAAAATGTCACTTAAAAAATTGTATCCTTGAATAGTTTTAATAGTATCTTTTTGCTTTTTACTCTTTTTTAAAAATATTTTTATTATTCTTTTCGCCTTTAAAGAATCTGTAAATTTATATTCATAATACTTTTCTGTTAATTCCTCAAAATTGAGGCTGTTTATAGAATCTTGTGTTTGACTACAGGTATTAATTGAATAAATTATTAGAAAAACAGTAATTATAGTAGGGAAATATTTCAATTTTCTTTTTTTTTTACGAAAATACTTTATTCTAATTTTTTAAGCACTTTTTATTTAATTTTTAACAGTCAAGCTTTTAGGTTTCCTTTTTATCCCTTGTATGCTATATTCATGAATTACGACATCTCATTTTTTTATTACCTTCTTTTTTAAAATATATTTACACAGCAAAGTAAAAAAGAAAGGTTTAAATTATCAACAGATAATAAATGTGGGAAATTTATGTGAAAAAGAAATAACCAAACCTTTCTTTTACTTTCATTTTTATTTTGTCTATTGTGTATAAAAAATTACTTTTGTGCAAATTAAAATAACAAAATGCCAAAGACACAACAATTACAAGATTTTACGCAACAAGTTCGTAGAGATATATTACGTATGGTACACAAAGTAAATTCTGGTCACCCAGGAGGTTCTTTAGGATGTGCAGAATTTATTACTTGCTTATATCAAGAAGTAATGGACTATTCTACAGAATTTACAATGGATGGAAATAATGAAGATTTATTTTTCCTTTCTAACGGACATATTTCTCCAGTATTTTATAGTGTTTTGGCGCATAGTGGCTTTTTTCCTGTAGAAGAATTAGCAACTTTTAGATTGTTAGATTCTCGTTTACAAGGGCACCCAACAACTCATGAAGGTTTACCTGGTGTTAGAATTGCTTCTGGTTCTTTAGGTCAAGGAATGTCTGTTGGATTAGGTGCTGCACAAGCAAAAAAATTAAATGGAGACGATAAAATAGTATATACTTTACATGGTGATGGTGAATTGCAAGAAGGGCAAAACTGGGAAGCAATTATGTATGCATCAGCAAAAAAAGTAGATAACTTAATTGCTACGATAGATTTAAACGGAAAACAAATTGATGGTTCTACTGACCAAGTTTTACCAATGGGAAGCATTAGAGCAAAATTTGAAGCTTTTGGATGGGACGTTTTAGATGTTGTAAAAGGAAATGATATTACTGCAATATTAGCAGGTTTAGCAGAAGCAAAAGCTTTAACAGGAAAAGGAAAACCAGTTTGTATTTTATTACATACAGAAATGGGGAATGGTGTAGATTTTATGATGCACACACATGCATGGCATGGTAAAGCACCAAGTGATGAGCAGTTAGAAAATGCATTGGCTCAAAACCCAGCAACTTTAGGAGATTACTAAAAATGAATTAAAAGATTCAAAAAAAATATACAAAAAGGAGTTTTTCATTACTATTGAAAAGCTCTTTTTTTTATGATTTTATTTTGATTTGAACTGTAAGAATACCTTTATCTTTACCACTAACAAGTTGATGTTATGTCAATCTTTTTAATTTTTGAATCATATAATATTTGAATATAGAATGAAAATAGGAATTGTTTGTTATCCAACATTTGGAGGAAGTGGAGTTGTAGCAACGGAATTAGGAATGGCATTGGCAGATAAAGGTCATGAAGTACACTTTATTACCTATAACCAGCCAGTTCGTTTAGATTTTTTAACGCATAATTTACATTTTCACCAAGTTGTTATCGAAGAATACCCTCTTTTTGAATATCAACCTTATGAGTTGGCATTGTCTAGTAAAATGGTAGAAGTTACAAGAAAACACGACTTAGACGTTTTACATGTACATTATGCAATACCACATGCCTATGCAGCATATATGGCAAAGCAAATGTTAAAAGAAAAAGGTTTAGATATTAGAGTTGTAACTACTTTGCATGGAACCGATATTACTTTAGTAGGTAGTCATCCTACCTATAAAACGGCGGTAGAATTTAGTATTAATAATTCTGATGTAGTAACTGCAGTTTCTAACAACTTAAAAGAAACTACTAATACGTTATTTAATATCACTAAAGATATAAAAGTCATTTACAATTTTATTGATGTTAATAAATATGATAATGCACATGATACAGAATGCAATAGAATAGCAATTGCAAAACCACATGAACGCATTTTAACACATATTAGTAATTTTAGACCTGTAAAAAGAGTAGAAGATGTCATCAAGATTTTTTATGAAGTTCAGAAAGAAATTCCTTCAAAATTATTATTAGTTGGTGAAGGACCAGAAAGAATAAATGCAGAAAATTTAGTGAATAAATTAAAAATTTCTAAGGACGTACTTTTTTTAGGTAATAGTTCTGAGGTGGCTAAGGTTTTGTGTTATTCCGACGTTTTTTTATTACCATCTCAAACAGAAAGTTTTGGTTTGGCTGCTTTAGAAGCTATGGCAGCAAGAACACCTGTAATATCTACAAATACAGGAGGTTTACCAGAAGTTAATATACATGGAGTAACTGGTTATTTAAGTAATTTAGGTGATGTTCAAGACATGGCAAAAAATGCCATTTCTATTTTAAAAGATGATAAAACTTTAGAAATTTTTAAAAATAATGCCAGAGAACATACGAAAAGGTTTTCATTAGAAAATATTTTACCAGTTTATGAAGAAATTTATAAATCTTGTTATAAAAGTAAAATCATATAACTAAAAAAGCTCAAACTATTAAGTTTGAGCTTTTTTTTTATGTTTATTAATTTAGAAATTTATTTTCCAAAAAGTCCACCTAGTAAATTTCCAATTCCTCCAGAACTTTTTTTATCACCACCTAAAAGCATTCCTGCTACATCATCAATAACACTTCCATCACCATCTGCATCTAATATTTTTTCTAAGAAATTTTGCTCATTTGCAGTTTCATTACCTCCTAACATCCCGCCTAATAAACTTCCTAAACCAGAAGAATCAGAAACATTATTTTCGCGAGATTGTTTTCCTAAAACTCCCATTAATAAAGGAGCAGCAACTTTTAAGATGTTAGCTACAGAACCAGCATCTAAACCAGATTTCTGACCAATAACTTGCTCAACACCTTGTTGTTTACTACCTAAAATATGACTTAAAATTCCAGCACCATCTTGTTTTACACTCTCATCTACACCAGCACCACCAAACAAACCACCAAGGTTGTCTAAAATACTACCATCATGTTTACCCGATAATGCGCCCATTAATCCTGCTGCACCTTCTGGAGTAGAAGCATTTCTTTCCATAGCTTTCATTAAAACTGGCAAAGCCATTGTTAAAACACTACTTGTTTTACTAGAATCATTTCCTGTAGATCCAGAAACTCCAGAAATAATTTGTTTTCCTAAATCACTATTTAGTATGTCTAAAATACCTGCCATTTTTATGTTTTTAATAATTAATATGAATGTTTTCTAAATTTATGACACAATATACGAATAAAGTCACACATTCTTTTAATATTTTTTTTACCTTTCAAAAATCTTAATTTTTAAACTATTTGATGAAAAAACTAGCACTACATTGGAAAATTTTAATAGGGATGATTCTTGGAATCATTTTTGGTTTTATAATGAATACAGTTGATGGAGGGAAAGGATTTGTTACAGATTGGATAAAACCTTTTGGAACCATCTTTATTAATTTATTAAAACTAATTGCAGTACCCTTAATTTTAGCATCTTTAATTAAAGGAATTTCTGATTTAAAAGATATTTCTAAAATTAAAAAAATGGGGTTTAGAACCATGATTATCTATATGTTAACTACTTTAGTTGCTATTGTAATAGGTTTAGGAATTGTAAATGTAGTAAAACCAGGTGCAGGTATGTCTGCAGAAACTATAGAGAAAATAAAACTTAAATATGAAACGTCATCTGATGTTGTTGATAAATTAACAAAAGCAAGTGCGCAAAAAGATGCAGCACCATTACAAGCTCTTGTAGATATTTTTCCGAGTAATATTTTTACCTCTTTAGGAAACGCAAATATGCTTCAAATTATCTTTTTTGCTTTATTTGTTGGAATTTCTTTATTATTAATTCCAAAGAAAAAAGCAAAACCATTAATGAATTTCTTTGACTCGCTTAATGAAGTAGTCATGAAAATGGTTGATTTAATTATGCTTTTTGCTCCGTATGCTGTTTTTGCATTGTTATCTAATGTTATTATTGCTTTTGATGATACTGAGATTCTTTTAAAACTTTTAGTCTATGCGCTTTGTGTTGTTGGAGGTTTATTGTTAATGATTGGTTTCTACTTAATTTTGGTTAGTGTTTATACTAAAAAATCGCCAATTTGGTTTTTAAAACAAATAAGTCCAGCACAATTATTAGCATTTTCTACAAGTTCTAGTGCAGCAACTTTACCTGTAACTATGGAAAGGGTAGAAGAACACTTAGGAGTAGACCCAGAAGTAGCAGGTTTTGTTTTGCCCGTTGGAGCAACTATAAATATGGATGGAACAAGTTTATACCAAGCCATTGCAGCTGTTTTTATTATGCAGGTTATTTGGCCAGAAGGACTTACTTTTTCTAATCAATTAGTTATTGTACTTACTGCTTTATTGGCTTCTATTGGTTCTGCAGCAGTGCCAAGTGCTGGTATGGTAATGTTGGTAATTGTATTAGAATCTATTGGTTTTCCGGCAGAGTTATTACCAATTGGGTTGGCTTTAATTTTTGCTGTAGACAGACCTTTAGATATGATGAGAACTACTGTAAATATAACAGGAGATGCTACTGTAGCTATGATTGTTGCAAAATCTTTAGATAAATTAAAAGATCCTAAACCTAAGGACTGGGATGATAATTATGATGAAGTAAAATAGTATTCAGATATACAATAATAAATATATAAATCTAAGCGTTCTATTTTCACTTTAATAGAACGCTTATTTAATTTTTAAACTTTATGACTTTAAAAATAACAAAACCCATTGTTTCCGTAAATTGGCTACAGGCTAATTTAGATGATAAAAATCTAGTTATTTTAGATTGTACAATTCCTAAAGTAACCGAGAAATCTAGCGCCTTTAATTCTGAAGAAAGATTTCAAATTAAAGGTGCCATTTTTTTTGATATAAAAAATACATTTTCTGATGTAACTGCACCTTTTCCCAATACCATCTTATCATTCAAAGAATTTGAGGTAAAAGCACAAAAATTAGGGATCAATAAAGATAGTATTATTGTTTGTTATGATGATTTAGGAATTTATTCATCACCAAGAGTTTGGTGGATGTTTCAATTAATGGGCTTTACAAATATTGCTGTTTTAGACGGTGGTTTCCCTAAATGGAAAGAAAATAAGTATCTTGTTGAAAAACAACAAAATAATACACGCTTAAAAGGTGATTTTAAAGTGGATTATCAACCTAAAAAGGTTAAATTTACAAAGAGTGTTCTAGAAGCAATTGATACTGAAACTATTTTAATTGCAGATGCGCGCTCTAAAGGTCGTTTTAACAGCACAGAACCAGAACCAAGAAGTGATGTAAAAGGAGGTCATATTCCTAATTCTGTGAGTTTGCCTTTTAGTGAAATTATAAAAGATGGACTTCTAAAACCAGAAGAAGAATTAAAAGTAATTTTTAATCAAATGAATCCTAAAAATAAAACTTTTATTTTTTCTTGCGGAACAGGTATTACGGCTTCTGTATTGGCTTTAGGTGCAGAAATAGCAGGATTTAAAAATTACGCAGTTTACGATGGATCTTGGACAGAGTGGGGAAGTACAGAAAATTTACCAATAGAAATTTAAAAATAAAATACCATGTACATCAATTGGACTAAAGAAGAATTTCAGACCTACGTATTATTGTACGCAGCACAAAGTAATTATATAGAAACGGAGTCTGAAAGCACTTATATTTTATCGAAAGTGAAAGAAGATTTATTTAATAGCATACATACAGAAATTGTACACGATAATGATTATCAAGCTATGGAAAAAATTAAAACTTACTTAGCTGAAAATAAATACACCAATGTAGAAAAAGAACAACTATTAAAAGATATTAAAAATGTCTTTTTTGCAGATGGTTCTGTAGATGTTTTAGAACGAAATGTTTTTCTCTTATTGAAAAAAATAATAGAATAGTTTTAGAATATAAATAAACTTAGGTTTTCTAATCATTGTAGTTTTAAAGAAAATTATTATTTTCCATAAAAAGCAAAAAAAAACCTCACAAAGAGTAAGGTTTTTAAAATTCTATATGTATAAAATTTAGTGTTTTTAGTAAGTTGCTATTTAGTTATTTGGCGGGTAAAATTGTTCCTACACATTCGCCAAAACCAATACGTACTTTGTCGTTTTTACAATGAGCACGCATAATTACGGTATCATTATCATTTATAAATTTACGTTCTGTACCATCTTTTAATTTGATAGGGTTTTGTCCTCTCCAAGTTAATTCTAACATAGAACCATAACTATCTTTTGTTGGGCCAGAAATGGTACCAGAACCCATCATATCTCCAGCTTCTACCGGACAACCATTAACAGTATGATGTGCAAGTTGTTGCGCCATGGTCCAATACATATATTTAAAATTAGAATTGGCAACAATTGTTTCTACACCATTCTCTGGTTTAATGCCCACTTGCAAGTGAATATCATAACTTCCTTTTCCTTCTTGTTTTAAGTATGGAAGAGGCTCATAAACTTGTTTTGGATTGTCTACTCTAAAAGGCTCTAAGGCATCTAAAGTTACAATCCAAGGAGAAATTGTTGATGCAAAACTTTTCCCTAAAAACGGGCCTAATGGCACGTATTCCCAAGCTTGTATATCTCTTGCAGACCAATCATTAAATTGCACCAAACCAAAAATATACTCTTCTGTTTCTTCAATAGGAATTCTATCACCTAAAACATTAGCATCTGTAGTAATAAATGCCATTTCTAGCTCAAAATCTAATAATTTTGTTGGTCCAAATCCCGGAGTATTACTTCCTTCTTCTGGTTTTGTTTGTCCGTAAGGTCTTCTAAACTTTGTTCCAGAAGGAATGATAGAAGAACTTCTACCATGATACCCAATAGGTACATGCAGCCAATTTGGTAGCAAAGCATTTTCTGGGTCTCTAAATAAAGAGCCAACATTGGTAGCGTGTTCTTTACTTGCATAGAAATCTGTATAATCACCTACAGCAACAGGTAACAACATTTCTACTTCATCCATTCTAAAGATAATTTTATCTTTATGGTTTGCATTATCTCTTAAAATACCATTGGTAACATCAAAAACTTCTGCAATCCTATTTCTAACCAAACGCCATGTTTTACGACCATCAGCAATAAAATCATTTAAATTATCTTGTAGAAAAATATCATCTGTTAATGGAATTCCATCAAAATAACCTAATTGATGAAAAGCACCCAAGTCTATCGCAAAATCGCCAATTCTACTTCCAATGGTAATAATATCATCTCTAGTGATGAAAACACCAAAAGGAATATTTTGAATTGGGAAATCTGAATCTTTACTTGCTTTTAACCAAGATTTTCTATTAGGATTATTTGCTGTTATGATCATTTTAAATGAGATTTATTTTTTATCAAACCTACATAATTTTTTTTCATTTCAAAATAAAAAAACAATGAAAAATGTATTTTTAACAGTACTTTACTCTTAAATATATAATAATAACAAAAAATGATAAAATATAGTTAAAAGATGTTTTTACAAACTTGATTTTATTATTTTTACTGCTTCTTTAAAAACAACAACAACAATGCAAGTAGACAACCAAATTTTTGACCTTATTCAGGAAGAAAAAGAAAGACAGTTAAATGGATTAGAATTAATCGCTTCAGAAAACTTTGTAAGTGATGATGTTATGAGAGCCCAAGGTTCTATTTTAACCAATAAATATGCTGAAGGATATCCTGGTAAAAGATATTATGGAGGATGTGAAGTAGTTGATGTTATTGAGCAAATTGCTATAGACAGAGCTAAAGAATTATTTGGTGCAGAATATGTAAATGTACAACCTCACTCTGGTTCTCAGGCAAACACAGCTGTTTATGCGGCTTGTTTAAAACCTGGAGATACTGTTTTAGGATTTGATTTATCTCACGGAGGACATTTAACACATGGTTCTCCAGTAAATTTTTCTGGTAAATTATACAACCCAGTTTTTTATGGAGTTGTTAGAGAAACCGGAATTATAGATTACGATCATTTAGCGCAACAAGCTAAAGAGCATAAACCAAAATTAATTATTGCTGGTGCTTCTGCGTATTCTAGAGATATCGATTTTAAGAAATTTAGAGAAGTTGCAGATAGTGTTGGTGCTATTTTAATGGCAGATATTTCTCATCCTGCAGGTTTAATTGCCAAAGGAATTTTAAATGACCCAATACCTCATTGTCATATTGTAACTACTACAACTCACAAAACATTACGTGGACCAAGAGGTGGTATGATTATGATTGGTACTGATTTTGACAATCCTTTTGGAGAAACGTTAAAGAACGGAAAGCCTAAAAAGATGTCTACTTTAATTAATTCTTCTGTATTTCCTGGAAATCAAGGAGGACCATTAGAGCACGTTATTGCTGCTAAAGCTGTTGCTTTTGGAGAAGCTTTAACAGATGAATTTTTAGAATATCAATTACAAGTAAAAGCAAATGCTGCAGAAATGGCAAAAGAATTTGTTGCTAAAGGATATAACATTATCTCTGGCGGAACAGACAACCACTGTATGTTAATTGATTTACGTAACAAAGATATTTCTGGTAAAGATGCAGAAATTGCATTAGGTAAAGCAGATATTACAGTAAACAAAAATATGGTTCCTTTTGATGATAAAAGCCCGTTTGTAACTTCAGGAATCCGTATTGGAACTGCTGCAATTACTACGCGTGGTTTAGAAGAAGAGGATATGAAAGCGGTTGTTAACTTTATTGATGAAGCAATACAAAATGCTGATAATGAAGAAGCTTTACACAAAATTGGTGAGCGTGTTGCTCATATGATGAGTGCAAGAAGATTATTTGTAATGTAAAACACACAGTGGTTTTTAAGTATTTACTCTTACAAATAAATATAATATATAAAAGCATCAAGAATTAACTTGATGCTTTTTTTAATTTATAGCAAAAGTTGTTTACCAACTTTTTACTTCTTTTTCTATGGCTTCGCGAGTTTCACCATATTTTTCTTGAATTTCTCCTACTAGCTTATCAAAAGAACCTTCTGCTTCTGTAGTTTTATCATTGGTAATACGACCAAATTTTTCTTTAAATTCTCCTTTTATTTGTTTCCAATTTCCTTTTGCTGTATCTGAGTTCATATTTATTTTATTTATGTACTTACAATAGTACTGGTTAATAATAGTATAAATTTAAAGAGATTTATACATAGATATTAATCGTATCAATTAATATTTTAACTCATTAAGTAAAAGCTATTTTTTTTCTGAACTTTCAATTTTTCCTGAAATTTCATCAGCATCATCAGTCGCACTCTGAATCTGTTTTTTTAATTCATCCTTATCTTTAGTCTTATTAATTTTTGCAAGGATACTTTCTTTCTTGTTATCCGAATCTTTTTCATCCGTTTTTACGGTTCCTTTTAAAGGGTGTAAACCTCTTTCATGTTTTATATCAGACATATTTTTTATTTTATATAGGTTAATAATTACCTCAAAATTAAAAAATAAGAAAGCTTTAGGTTAACTACAATCAGCAAAATAGTAACTCATTAGCTATTCATCAACTTCATTGGCACGTTTAATAATATTCTCTGGAATTGTTTTTTTAGCTTTTGCACCCATTTTCTTTAACTTTTCTACAGAAGTAATTAAGTTTCCTCTTCCTTCAAAAAGCTTATTCATAGCGTTAGAGTACTCATTTTTACTATCATCAATACGTTTACCAATACCAACTAAATCACTCAGTAAACCATTAAATTTGTCATACAAAGCACCTGCTTGTCTTGCTATTTCTAAAGCATTTCTTTGCTGCTTTTCATTATTCCACATAGAATCTATGGTTCTTAAAGTTGCCAAAAGGGTAGAAGGGGTTACAATAACAATATTCTTTTCAAATGCTTTATTATATAAATTGTTATCTGTATTAATTGCCACTGCAAAAGCGGGTTCTATGGGGATAAAAAGTAAGACAAAATCTGGCGATTCAATTTTATAAATATCTTCATATTTTTTAGCACTTAATTGCTCTACATGTCTTCTAAGTGATGCCACATGTTCTTTTAAAAATTGTGCTTTTAAGACTTCATCTTCCTCATTTACAAATTGCTCATAAGCAGTTAAAGAAACTTTAGAATCTACAATCATTTTCTTGTTATCTGGCAAATGAATGACAACATCTGGTAGTATTCTCTTACCGTCATCATTAGTAAAGCTTTTCTGCACATAATACTCCCTATCTTTCTCTAGCCCAGACTTTTCTAAAACTCTCTCTAATACTAATTCACCCCAATTTCCTTGTGTTTTATTGTCACCTTTTAAGGCTTTTGTTAGGTTAATGGTTTCTTTACTCATTTGTAAATTCATCTCTTTTAAACCTAAAATTTGCTGACGTAAAGCGGCATGATAATCGATACTTTCTTTGTGTGTTTTATCTACCTTATCTTCAAAAACTTTAATTTTTTCTTGTAACGGATTTAAAATTATTTTTAAACTTTCTTTGTTTTGTTGGGTAAATTTTGTTGATTTTTCTTCTAATATTTTATTCGCTAAAACCTCAAAATTATTGGTGAATTTCTCTTGTAATTTTTCGACTTCATTTTTATTGTTTTCTAACTTTTCTGTAACGTTTTTAAACTCGGTTTCTAAACGCGTTTTATCAGAAATTAGATTTTCTTTTTCTTTTTGAATAAATCGTAATTCGCTTTGTAAATCTTCTATTTTAGTTTCGGCATTTTTAACTGATTCTTTCGTTTTTAAAACCTCAAATTCTAAAGCAGATTTTTCTTTTTCGGTATTTCCTTTTTGTTTTTCGAAATTTAATTTGGCTAAAAGTTTACCAATAAAGAAACCGATTACACTAAAAGTTAGTGTAATTAAAACGTAAATAATCAATTCGTTCATCCTATAAATTTTAATAATGTAAATGTAATAAATATTGTAACGGATTAATCTTTGTCAACATTTGAAAACTCATATTTCTTAATTGCCGTTTTATTTCAGGTGCATTTAAGTCGTCGGAAGGTCATTTTGTAAAAGTTTTAAGGTAAAATAAGTTTATTCTTCTGTTTCATTTTTTATTGAATAAAGAACTGTTCTAAACTAAAGTTCCTCATAATTCAGATAAGAAAGATAATTAATGCTTAATTTCGTCATTTGATGATCAAAACGAAATGAAAACAATTGCAAGATTTATATTATTTACCCTTTTAGGTTGGAAATTAGAAAACGATTTCCCTAAAGAACCTAAAAAATATGTAGTTATAGCTGCACCTCATACTAGTTGGGTAGATTTTCCTATTGCCATATTGTCTAGAATGGCTTCTGGAACAATGATTCATTTTATAGGAAAAGCTTCTCTTTTTAAAGGTATTTTTGGTTTTTTTTTTAAAGTTTTAGGAGGCACGCCAGTAGATAGAACAAAAAGTAATAATATGGTAGATGCTGTTATTGCTATTTTTAATGAAAAAGAAGAGTTTAGATTGGGTATTTCTCCCGAAGGAACCAGGCAAAAAGTTGATAAATGGAAAACAGGTTTTTACTACATCGCAAAAGGAGCTAAGGTTCCCGTAGTAATGGCAACCTTAGATTTTAAAAATAAAAAAATAAAAATCTCTAAGCCTTATTATACCACAGAAAGCAAAGAGACTGATTTTGAGGTATTTCACTCTTTTTATGATGGAGTCAAAGGAAAAAATCCCGAATTGTTTTAAACCATTAGGATTACATAATAAAAAAGCTTAATTTTGTTCCTGTAAGCAATATTTTTCTGATCGAGATTAGGGGCTTTATCAGTTATGAGTTTACACTTATAGTATCATGCTATGATATGATGGGTCTTCAGTTTACTGAAGACTCTTTTTTTATGCAAACTTTTTAGAGACTTTTTCTGCAATTCCAATAATTACTTCTGTTGCCTTTATCATAGATTCTACAGGTACATATTCATATCTACCATGAAAATTATGTCCACCAGCAAAAATATTAGGACAAGGCAAACCTTTATAAGATAATTGAGAACCATCTGTACCACCTCTTATTGCTTTAATTAAAGGTGTAATTTCTAAATCTTTCATAACTTCTTCTGCAATATCTACAATATGCATTACCGGAGTTATTTTCTCTTTCATATTAAAGTATTGGTCTTTAATGGTTACTTTAATAAGTTCTTGATTGTATTTTTCATTAAAATCTAAGGCAATTTTATGCATTAGATCTTTTCTCTTTTCAAATAAATCTAAATCATGATCTCTAACAATGTACTCTAAAACAGTTTCTTCTACATTACCGTTAATATCATGTAAATGAAAGAAACCTTCATAACCAGCTGTTTTTTCAGGAACTTCATTTGCAGGAAGTGCAGCCATATATTCATTTGCAATTAAAATAGAATTGATCATTTTTCCTTTTGCATAACCTGGATGTACAATTTTTCCTGTAATCGTCACTTTTGCTCCTGCAGCATTAAAGTTTTCATATTCTAACTCACCAATCTGACTTCCATCCATAGTATAAGCCCATTCTGCACCAAATTTAGCAACATCAAATAAATGAGCCCCTTTACCAACTTCTTCATCAGGAGTAAAGCAAATTCTAATTTTACCGTGTTTAATTTCTGGATGCTGAATTAGGTATTCCATTGCAGTTACAATTTCTGTAATACCTGCTTTGTCATCGGCCCCTAAAAGGGTAGTACCATCTGTAGTAATTAAGGTTTGCCCTTTGTATTGCAATAAATCATCAAAGTAATCTGGAGATAAAACGATGTTTTTTTCTTCATTTAAAACAATTACATTTCCTTGATAATTTTCTACAATTTGAGGTTTTACATTTTTACCTGTAAAATCTGGACTTGTATCTATATGTGCAACAAAACCAATGGTTGGTACTTCGTAATCTAAATTACTAGGCAAAGTTGCCATAATGTAGCAATTGTCATCTAAATCTACATCTTTCATACCAATTTGTTTCAGTTCTTCTACTAAAACATGTGCTAAATCCCATTGTTTTTCGGTACTTGGAAAAGCAGGATTGTTAGGATCTGATTCTGTATCTATGGTAACGTATTTTATAAATCTATCTGTGATATGTTGTTTTTCAATCATTTTATTGAATTATTTTAATTTTTTCTATAAGTGCAAATGCGTTGCACAATCTTGTATTTACTAATGAATCTCCGTAAACTTCTGCTTTTGCAAGTATAAAACTTTGTTCGTTTAGTTTGATAAATAAAAGGCAAACTTGATAGTTAAATGCGCCCTTTTCTCCTTTAGAAATGGTGTAATAAGAAGGTTTTTCTAAGAAAGAAGTCTCTTCAGATTTTACTTTAATAAGACGTTTTGATAAATTTTCTTGCTCTTGCTTTAATTTAAAAGAGGTATCAAAATTAATATTTTTATGGATATAGGTAACATCTAAAAGTAAAGATTCTGTTAATTGTTTGGTGGTATCTGCGGTGTAAATAGAAGATTGTACTGTATCATAATATAAATTTGTTTTCCAAGTTTCTGGTATTTCTATAGAAAACAAATTTTTAACATCTTTTACTTCTTCTAAATTTTGGTAGCTAGTTGGTTTGCAATTAAAATTCTTACTGATTTTAGATTGCTGAGAACAAGAATAAAATAGGAGTACAGTTATTAAAATGACTAAAAAGTTCTTCATAAAATTATTTAAATCTTATTTTAATAGAGCTGAATACCTCAAAATTGTTGATCTTAAATGGAATTGTAACCATATTTTTCTGTTCAGTATTTTTAGAAATGCTACTAAATTTAATTAAAAGTTAATTTTATAAACTTTAAATTCTTACTGCAAGTTAAAAATAATATTGTAAAAAATAGATGTTAAAGCTTAAATACTTGTTCTTTTTTTCTTCTCTTTTTACAATACTAATAAAATCAGTTTTTTATGTGTTTTTTTTGAAGAAATAACGTTTTTATAATTCTTTATCACTTTAGATTTTAAGGTAAATAAGTTTGATATAGCTTAAAAGTTTATTTTGATGTTGGCTTTTTTTATGGATACTAAAGACATTCTTGTACCTGTTGTTCATTTTGATGAAACTCTGAGAACTCGAGTGAATTTTACAATTACAATGCGTAAATTTTGTACAGAGAATAGGAGTTTTAAGTTATTAAATTGTTCTCGATACAATTTTTCGTACCTAAAAAAATCACTCGAATTGAGATTTTAGAGTTAATAAAGGTCATAATGTAAAATAGGTTTACTTAAACTAAAAAGATTGAAGTGTTATTATCTTTCTAAATTGAATTCCTTTTCTTCCTTCAACAGTCACTTTCTCTTCTTTAATAGTTCCATCAGTAGCTTTCAAAAGAATAGAAATAGTGTTATCTCCTTTTTTTAATGGAATTCGAGTATAATAAATAGCATTGGGTAAACTTTGCCAATTACGTGTATCTGCATGTTCAGACAAGGCATTAAAAATTCCTAATACAGCACCTAAATCTTTATTTTGATCTCTTAAAAGTGATTCTGATAATTTTTTAGTTCCTAATCGAATAGCTGTTTTACCAATTTCTCTTAAGGTTCTATCTTTTAGTGTTTTAAAAGCGATATCTTCGTAATTTTGAGCCAATTGAAAGTCTGCAAGTTGAGTAGCATCTTTTACAATAGTTGCTCCAGAAAAATAAGGAGTTCTTGCAATGTATTTAGGAAAAGCAACATTAAAAATATTGATATCAGAAAACGACTGTTTTCTATTATAATCGGTACTAATCGGAATCGGTAATGTTAAATTTAACTCTTTGTTATAAATGTAAACAATACCATCTGTTTTACCTGGCAAAACCGTAAAACTAAAGAAATTTTGTTCTTTAAATGGCACTAAGCCGTTTTCCCAAAAAAGAATTAATTCTCCTTCTGTAGGCACTTTATTTACATTATAAGTGGTGTTAAATATTTTTTCATATCGATGCAATTCGTTGGTAAAACCCAATGAAGATGCGGTACGTAACACATCATTTTTAAGCTGTTCGGGTAGGGGAGTTCCCATAAAAGAACCTTTATTAGCCAAATATAAATCTGCCGCATTTCGATACGAAATAAAGGCATTATTTACATCACTAGAAGCCTCGTATAAAAAACCTTGTAAGTTTAACGCAAAAGCATCCGAACTATATCTGTTTTTTTTCCCTTCAGGATATTTGTCATTAAGCTGTTGTAACTGAAGGTTAATTCTTTTTGCTTCTACCAGAGCATCATCTGGTTTTTGTAGAAAAATATAATTTAAAGCCTTGTAATAGTGAATTGCAATTTTCTCGAAATCTTCTCCTGTATACGTTTCTTTTTCAGGATTTAAAAGGACACCTAAAACAGCACTACCTAAAGCTCTTTTGTTTTCTTCTATAAAAAAATCGGCTTTATTTAAAAAGGTATTACTTAATTCATAATTATCATTTAAGTAAGCAATTTTTCCTTTTTCTAAAAAGTATAGCAGCGAATTTCTATTCTTTTTTAAGAAAGAGTTTTTATCAATATCATTTAACGCTTGTTCTATATTGCCTTGTTGTAGTGCTGCCTGAAATTTTTGACTCTTCGTATTATAAGAAGCGCAACTACTAAAAAATAAGAAAACGATAAAGAAAAAGGTGCAATATGCAATTTTTAGAGATGCTTTTTTCATGTAAAAAGGAACAGCTATTGTATAAAAAATGGTTTTCCTAAAAAAAGGAAAACCATTTAAACAGTCTTAGTTTTTAATAAACTTCTTAATTTTCTTATCACCAATCCAAACTTTTTCGTTTGTTTGAATATTTGTAAGCTCTAAGTCTATTTGATAATAGGTGACTTTTTGTCTTTTATGCGCATCTACTATAGAGTTGATATTACCTTGTAGCATATAATCTGCTCCTGTTTCTAAACCAAATTTTTTCATGGTAGAAAGAGACGAATTGTCTTGTTGATCTGCACGTTCACCTCTTAATTCTTCTCTCATTTCGCCACCAGAAACTATTCTGGCTACTTGTCTTTTTATAAACGCTTTTTCTATATCCTTTGTAAATGTTTCAGCTTCTATATGCTCGTGAGATTTGTTTCTAACCAAACCAACAATTAAAACAGGTTTTTTACCGCCGTTTGCTTGCATAAAATTGGTAAGCCAATCTCCATTTAATATTTCTGCGGTTAACTCTTCCGCAGCCAATCTAGAATCGGTATCATTCCATCTACCGCTTACATCTATTTGCGTATCAGTATCTACACGAATTACTTTTCTAGCACAAGAACCTAAGGTTAATGCACTTATAATTAAACCTATAATAACAAATTGTTTTCTCATCTTTTTATATAATATATTTTTTTCTAGTATGTAAAGTTAATCAAAAATCAAATACCCTAACACCCCTAAATTCAATAAAGAATTGCTGTTTAAATAACCGTTTTAAAATCGATTGTATCTGTAGTTGTTACGGAAACCATTATAACCACTGCTGTAATAAGTTGCAGGGTTTTTGGCGCGTTCTAAACGTTCTTGATGCCTCCATAACGGACGTTGAGATCTAAAATACTTTCTAAGTTCTTTACGTTGTCTTTTTGTTTCCATAGGATCTATGGCTGTATAGGTTTCTTGTACCGTAGTACTTTGTAATAAGGTTTTAGAATTTACCTCGTTTGCCGCAGTATATTTATGTAAACTAGTTTGATAGTTAGGGTTTTGGTCCGCTAACAACGCTACCGATTGTTGCGCCATTCCTATAAAACCAACAAATGTAATAAGGATGACTGTTAAAATTTTGGTTTTCATTGTATCTGTTTTTATATTGATAATAGTCCAAATACTGTGCCAATACTTACAAAAGGATATGGTTTTTTTAAGGCAATTAATATTCTAAAACTTATAGCTATACCCCAATCGTATTACTTGCGATTCTGAATAATTAGCACTTGTATAACTAAAAACATCTCCGGTAATTTCTGTTTTTACTACCATAGTATTTAAAAGGTCGGTTGCGTTTAAGAAGATTTCTCCCTTTCCTTTTTGTATGTTCTTTTTAATACCAAAATCTAAAGAAAACCGAGACTTTATTTTTCCTTGCGGAATAATATCAGCGGCTAAATATACTGCACTCAATTGTGCATTTACTTTATTAGAAAGTTGCATGGTGTTATTTATTTTTAAACTCCCAGAAGTAATGGCTTGTTGGGCTGCAAAAAAGGTATTGGGTTGTGGGTATAAATTTTCAACTGAAAAAGCATTAATTTGATTTTGATAAAGGTTTCCATTAATATTCATAGAGTACCAATCTGTAAGATCTTGTTCGTAAACCATTTCTAAGCCTGAGTTAAAACTTTTTCCTGCATTTTGAAAAATGGCATAAAATATATTACTTGTGCCATCTGTAGAAGAAATTCTGGTAATAGTTCCATCAGCAAAGCGATGGTATAATGCTGCGTATAAACTCCCATTTTTCCAATTGGTTTTATAGCCAAACTCAATAAGATTGGTAAATTGTGGACGCAAATCTGGATTTCCTACTTTTATTAATTCTGCATCATCATACTTTGGAAAAATACGGATGTCAACTTCATTAGGTCTATCTACACGACGATTGTAAAATAAGGAAACCTTATTGTTTTCATTCATTTTATAGGCAAATCGCATATTTGGGAAAGGTTCTGTATAATTGTATCCGTCGCTAGAGTATGTGTTGTGATCTGGATTTACAAGATAATTTAAATCGACATATTCTAAACGTAAGCCAATTTCTGCTTCGTATTTTTCGTTTTCAAAACTATAATTTCCATACACCGCAGGAATGATTTCTTTGTATTCTGCCCAACCACCAGCACCTGCATCAATTGGTGAGTTTTGTCCTTGAAAAAAAACCATATTAATAGGTATGTTTCTTTTTCTTAGTTTGATTCCTGTTTCGAACTTACCATGTTTTAGCGGTTTTATATAATCAATATTAAAATCATAAACTTGCTCATCAGAAAGCAATACAAAAGAATCTAAACCAGTAAAAGTAGGGCGTATGTTTTCAAAAAAATACTTTTCATCCTCTCTGTGAAACGTATAATTAAAACCGATGTTTAATAAACGGCCTGCTTCTTCAAATTTGTGCTGATAACTGGCAGTTGCCATAACGGTTGTTTTAACTTCATCTTCTAAAAATCTCCATAAATACAAGCGTTCATTGTTTTGATCAACAAAAGGTTCATCACCATTATCAATAATAATTTCGCTTCCAAATAAACCAGAAACAGTTAAGGTATTTTGGTCGTTTATATTCCAATCTAAACCAGACTTTAGTGTTGTAAACTTGGTATCTCTATTTCTTTTGGTCTGTCTGTTAATAATGGTTCCGTCATCGTAAACACGATTTACAAATTCGTTTTTATTCAACGTTTCTGTGTACAAATAATCGCCTTGAAAAAATAGATTCACCTTATTTTTTCTATAATTAAGAGACAAAGACGGATTAATTTTTGGTGTAAAAGTGTACTGTGGTCTAATGTCTGGTAAATTTGCTTTACGCTCCCATAAAGAGCCTAAACCTCCTGTAAAACCAACTTTACCATTAAAACCTTGTACTTTATTTTTCTTGAAAATAATATTGATGATTCCTGCATTTCCATTGGCATCATATTTTGCAGAAGGATTGTTAATAATCTCAATTTTATCAATAGCAGAAGCCGGAATATTATCTAACCCACTTTGATTTCCAAAACCAGTTAAGGCTGTTTGTTTACCATCAATTAGTACCGTAACTTTATCATTTCCTCTTAATTGTACTTTTCCTTCTTGTAGCGTAACACTCGGTAAATTTTGCATTGCTTGTAAAACAGAGCCTCCATTCTGACTAATATTATCTTTTAATGAATAGGTTTTTTTATCCATTTTACTACTGATTTCATTTTCTGCAGATGTTACCACAATTTCATCAAGAGAAATACTATTTTCAGTAAGTTCGATGGTTTTTATATCTAAAAACTTAGAAAGACTACCTACATAAATAGTTTGTGTTTGGGGTTTAAACCCCATAATAGAAACTTCTAAAATGTAGGTACCTGGTTTAATTTGTTCAAGTGTAAAACGACCTGTATCATTGGTTGCAGTTCCTGATATAAAAGCGTTGTCTTTTTCTTTTTTTATAAGTACACTAGCGTACGGAATGTTTTGTTGTGTTTCTTTTTCGATGACTATACCAGATATGGTAACATTAATTTGCGAAAATATCCCTGTAGAAAAGAAGCTAATTGCAAGAAATAAAAGATTTTTTTTAATCATCTATTTTTTATGCAATAATAATTATAAAATTTTATACTTTTAAACACAAGCACAGATATTATATATTATTTCTAGCGTTATAGGAACCTTTATTGCTCTAATAGAAATTACAAGTTACTTTATAAAAATATTAAATATATTAAGTATTTTAATTCCACCAATTTCTGCTATTTTTATTGCAGATTGCTTTTTTATTAGAAAACAAAAATATGATTTACCAAATTATAATTTATCAGCAATTATAAGTTGGGTTTTTAGCTGTGTAATAGCCTTTTTAGCAACTTACAACATCATTACATTAACGTCTATCTCTTTTTTTGATTCATTTATCGTTGCTTTTATTTTGTATTTAGTTTTAAAAAAATTGATTAAATAAATCATTGCAAGCTATTAAAATTATTGTGTTAGAATTAGGAAGAAATAGTCCGTTTGTACAAGTATTAATTTTATTAGTACACATCTTCATTTAGATACAAGTTTACCAAGAATAGCGTATCTGCAAATAATTATACAATGGTACAGAATATTTTATTTAAACGTAATCTTGAAAAAAAAATATAATATTTTAATTACATTTATTAAAACTTTGTATATTCGCAACCCATTAGAAATAATGGGTTGTTTTTACAACAAAAAGCCGATGTAGCTCAGCTGGCTAGAGCAGCTGATTTGTAATCAGCAGGTCGTGGGTTCGAGTCCCTCCATCGGCTCTAAAAAACAACAAATTACATACGTAATTTAGAAGTTCATTAAAATAATAAATAAAGGGGAGATACTCAAGCGGCCAACGAGGACGGACTGTAACTCCGTTGACTACGTCTTCGCAGGTTCGAATCCTGCTCTCCCCACAATTTACTCTTTAATGATATTGTTTATAAGTACTTCTAAATTAATATTTGTAATATATAAAGCCTACTAACGGCTTTAAAAATAATAAATTACGCCAGTAATTTTGATGTTTATTGAAATAGTAAATTACAGGGGAGATACTCAAGCGGCCAACGAGGACGGACTGTAACTCCGTTGACTACGTCTTCGCAGGTTCGAATCCTGCTCTCCCCACAATTTACCTATTTAATGATATAATAAACTAAACTCCTTCTTATTTTTACTGAATAACCTTAAACATCGTAACACTTGTTTTATGTTTAAAAAATAATTAGTGCACTCTATTTAAAGAGCCTATTAGAAATATTATAAAACCAATGTACAGAATTCTCCGTTTAAACTAAAAGAAAAAAACGAATGCTTAACCTATAAGTACAACTGTTTAATATTAAAACAACACTTATTGCAATATTTAGAATTAGCCTAAATAGGGAACTACTTTCTAAAAGAGTTTCTTTAAAATAAAACAGTATTTAAATAATTTAGCTACTGTTTTTAATTAGTACCCAATCGTAGTGGCTTAAAGCTGATAAATAATAAAGTGTATATAAATAACAAGGCTAAATACCATGTATTAGAAACTAAATCTAGGTAATCTATTTTTCCGTTAGAGAAACTTAATATCATTAAAACTTGTGCGCCATAAGGTAAAAGACCTTGTGTAATACAGGCAAATATATCTAGTATGGATGCTGTTTTTTTATTGTCTAAATTGTACTCATCATTAATCGTTTTTGCAATAGGACCAGCAATTATTATAGACACAGTATTGTTGGCAATGGCCATATTAATGGTGCTTACTAAAGTTGCAATGCCAAATTGAGCTGATTTTTTACTTTTTATAAGTGTCTTAATTTTAAGAAGTATAAAATCAATCCCACCATTTTTTTTCACCAAAGCCGCTAATCCACCTGTAAGCAAGGATAATAAGAAAATTTCTGTCATACTTGTAAAACCAGTATAGGCTATTTTAGTCGATTCAAGAAGTGTGAAATCTCCATACATTAAACCTAAAAAGACACCAGAAAGAACACCCAACAATAAGGTTACAAATACATTAACACCAAGTATAGATAAGGTAATCACCAATATATAAGGTACTATTTTTAGTACAGAATAGCTATACGTTACAGTTTCAGATGCTACATCTTTTAATCCTAAACCTTGAATAATTAAGATTGCAATGGTAAATAGCGCAGCGGGAACAGCAATTTTAATATTTTGTTTAAATTTATCACTCATTTTACAACCTAAAGACTGAGTGGCAGCAATGGTGGTATCAGAAATTACAGATAGATTATCACCAAACATGCTACCGCCTAATAATGCGCCACAAAGTATAGATAAATCTACACTACTTTTTTCTGCAATACCGATAACAATTGGTGCTAAAGCAACAATGGCACCAACTGAAGTACCTGTAGAAACTGATAAAAAACCAGCAATTATAAAAATACCAAAGTAAATATATTGTATGTTAATATAATCTAACCCAAGGTTTACAATAGCATCTACACTACCTGTAGATTTTGTAATGGTAGCAAAGGCACCTGCTAATAAATAGATTAAACACATGGTTAAAATCTTATCATCTCCACAACCTTTTAGCAGCGTTTTAATTTTAGAATTTATAGATTGTTTAAACATTAAAAATGCTACAATAATACCTGCTATCACTGCAATAGGAGCAGGTAATGCATAAAAATCGTTTTGATAAATACCAACACCTAAAAACGTACATACAAATACGAATAAGGGAATTAATGCGCTAAATTTGGGGGTAATTTTTTTTGAATTTGCCATGTTACTTTTTTCATTCTAAAAAGGACATAGCAGCTTATAAGTAGAAGTATGAGTTAACATTGGTTCCAATTAATTGGCTTATCTATTTAGCACCTTGCTCGTTATTGCAGGTTGCTATCTCCTTTTTTTTGAGATTCTTGATACTTAATTTAAGGGCGCGAAATTAGTGTATAAAAGGATAATTATGTCTTAAAAAACGTTAATTTTTTTAAAAAATTAATAGACAACATTACTTAAATGTACAATTGGTAAAAAGGTGGTTTAAAATATTAGAAAATTAGAACTATGACAATGAAGAAAAGTTTATTTAAAACATTCTTCACACTTTCCTAGCAATAATACTTGAGATACAACAACTTTACGATTAGGAATATTAGGAATAAGAACATCTGTTGGTAAACAATCTACTTTTCCACAATCTAAACATTGAAAATGTGGATGCACATCATGATGTTCGGTATGAGAGCAATCTTTACATTTTGCATACCATTTATGTCCGTTTTTTCCTAAAAATGAATGTAATAAACCATCATCTTCTAGTTTTTCTAAAATACGATATATGGTCGTTTTATTCATCTGTAAATGAAGTTGCTCTATTAAAGTAACCACAGAAATAGCGGTTGCTTTTTTTTCAAACTCATCAAGCAATATTTTAACAGATTTTGTTTTTCTTAAAATTCCCATTACACAAATATAACGTAACTAAAGGGCAAAAAAAAATAAATTCATATTTACTACAACTAAGTTGCATTAGTTGTTAATAATGTTATATTTGCAACTTAGTTGTATTAAGGTAAATTATGATATTTATAAAACAAAAATCAGATAGTATAGGAGCCATAGCAAGTACATTCTGTCTTATTCATTGTGTTGCTACTCCGTTTATTTTTTTAGCACAAAGTATTGGCGTGCCCAGTTGGTGGGGATTTTTAGATTATGTATTCTTAATAATCTCTTTTTTTGCTGTACAACGTTCTGTACAAACAACTTCTAAAAATTGGATAAAAACGGCCTTATGGTTTAGTTTTTTTTCTTTATTGATGGTGATAATTAACGAAAAAAATGAATGGTTTTATTTAAATGATAAATTTATATATATACCAACAATAGCATTAATAATTTTACACTTATATAATAAGAAATATTGCCAATGCAATAACACAAAATGCTGTATAAATGAAGGAAAAAGAACAAATTGAAATCGTAGGAGATAATCATTTTTCATCAAACATTAAAACACCTTTACGTGCAGATGCATTTGATACATCTGATGATGAAAAAATTAAGAATATAGAGTATCATTTTAAAATGATTATGAAAGAGATGGGGCTAGATTTAACCGATGACAGCTTGTCTGGAACTCCATATCGTGTTGCAAAAATGTATGTAAAAGAATTGTTTTATGGATTGAATCCTGCTAATAAACCAAAACTTTCAACATTTGAAAACAAGTACGGATATCAGAAAATGCTGATAGAACAAAATATCACCATAGATTCTGCTTGCGAACATCATTTTTTACCAATAATAGGTCATGCTAATGTGGCATACATACCAAAAGACAAAGTAATTGGTTTGTCTAAAATTAATCGTTTGGTAGATTATTACGCACGTCGTCCGCAGGTTCAAGAAAGGTTGGTACTTCAAATTCTTAATGATTTACAACAAGTTTTAGGTACTAAAGATGTTATTGTTTCGGTAACAGCAAAACACCTTTGTGTTTCATCAAGAGGTATAAAAGACCAAAGTAGCTTTACAACAACTTTAGAATACGGTGGCTGTTTTTCAAAAACTTCAATTAGAAATGAATTCTTAAAAGTAATAACAGATCAAAAATTATAAAAAGATAACCTAAAAAAAAGCATTGAAGTTTGAAAATTATTTTTTGATTTTATACTTGGTAAATATTTTTACTATGATGATAATATTATGCAAAAGAACCCTACAAGTAAATGGCCTTTTGATAAAGATACTATTCCTAAACCGGCAGTGGTTGCTATTACTGGAGATTTAATAGAAAAAATGAATCATTTACACAAAATAGAAGCATAACAATTATATTTTTTTAAAATGAAAAAACTACCTGTAACTGTATTAAGTGGTTTTCTAGGTGCTGGAAAAACTACCTTATTAAATCACGTATTACACAACAAAAAAGGCCTAAAAGTAGCCGTTATTGTAAATGATATGAGTGAAGTAAATATTGACGCTCAATTTATTGAAAATGAAAATACACTTTCTAGGACCGAAGAAAAGCTAGTTGAAATGTCTAACGGATGTATCTGTTGTACATTAAGAGAAGATTTAATGGTGGAAGTAGAAAAGTTAGCTAAACAAAACAAATTTGATTATTTATTAATTGAAAGTACAGGTATTAGCGAACCAATTCCTGTAGCACAGACTTTTACTTTTGAAAGTGAAGATGGCAAGATAGATTTAAGTCGTTTTAGTTATATAGATACTATGGTAACTGTTGTAGATGCTTTTAATTTCTTAAAAGATTTTTCTAGTGCAGATTATTTGGCTACAAGAGAATTAACCAATATAGAAGGAGATGATAGAACGATTGTAAACCTATTAACAGATCAAATTGAGTTTGCTAATGTTATCCTTATTAATAAAATTGATTTGATTTCTGAAGATCAATTAGAAGAATTACGTGCTATTATTCAGAAACTAAACCCAGAAGCAAGTATTATAGTTACAGAAAAATCTAAGGTTGTTTTAGAAAGTGTTTTAAACACCGGTTTGTTTGATTATGAAAAAGCTGAAGCATCTGCAGGATGGTTAAAAGAATTAGAAAACGAACACGTACCAGAAACAGAAGAATACGGAATAAGTTCTTTTGTTTTTAGAAGTAAAAAACCATTTCATCCAGAACGTTTTTTAACCTATTTAAATCAACGTTTTCCTCAAAATATTATTAGAAGTAAAGGGTTGTTTTGGCTGGCTTCAAGATCCGATCAAGCACTGCTTTGGAGTTCTGCAGGTGGTTCTTGTAAAGCAGATAGCGCTGGTGTTTGGTGGGCATCTATGCCTTTTTCTAAACGAATTGATAATGCTACTTTTAATGAAAATATAACGCAAATAGAATCTGGTTGGGATGCACAATTTGGCGACAGAAAAATAGAATTGGTTTTTATTGGACAACATTTAGATAAAGACGGAATGATTGCTGAATTAGAAGATTGTTTACTCACATCTCAAGAGTTACAAGTATGGAAAAATAAATCATTTCCTAAAAATGATCAATGGCCAATAGCGGTATAGCAATTTAGATAAGGTAGATTTTAATTTAAAATGATACAAACAGAAAATCTTAAATATCAATATAAAAAAGGAACAACTATTTTCAGTTTTCCTAATATCGCCTTAGCAAAAGGAGAAAATTTATTGATTTTAGGAGCGTCTGGTATTGGTAAAACAACACTTTTACATCTTTTAGCGGGTTTATTAAAACCTGTTAAAGGAAGTGTATACATAGATAATGTAGCTTTAAATACACTAAATAGTAGCCAATTAGATGC
This sequence comes from Polaribacter sp. L3A8, assembly GCF_009796785.1. Lineage (NCBI taxonomy): Bacteria > Pseudomonadati > Bacteroidota > Flavobacteriia > Flavobacteriales > Flavobacteriaceae > Polaribacter > Polaribacter sp. L3A8. Next base: position 647,417 of record NZ_CP047026.1, on the reverse strand, counting down.
ATTTAGAGGTAAAAATATAGGACTTGTTTTTCAGAAAAAACACGCCATTCAATCTTTAGATGTATTTGATAATTTAAAAGCACGTCTTTTATTTAGTAAAACAGCTATCAATAAAAATAAGATTGAAACCTTATTAGAAGAATTAGGCTTGTCTAATCATAAAAAAAGTAAAATTAACCAACTTAGTGAAGGTCAGTTACAGCGATTAGGTATTGCTTTATCTGTGGTACATTATCCACAAATTATTTTAGCAGACGAACCTACTTCTAGTTTAGATGATAAAAACTGTAAAATTGTAATTGATTTATTAATAGATCAAGTAAAGCAAACCAATGCCAATTTAATTGTAATTACGCACGATCAAAGAATAAAATCATGCTTCCAAAATTCAATAGAATTATGAATCTTTGGAGTCTTAGTTTACAAAATATAAAGTCTAAACCATTATACACTTTTTTAAGTGTTCTAATATTATCCTTAAGTATCGCTTTACTTTTAGGAATTCAACAATTAAAAAGGTCTTTTAAAAATCAATTAGAAAATAATTTAGGCAACATAGATTTAGTGGTTGGTGCTAAAGGAAGTCCGTTACAGTTGGTTTTAGCTTCGGTATTGCATTTAGATAATCCCACAGGGAATATTTTATACAAAGAAGCCCTAAAATTAAGTAAAAATCCTATGATTAAATCTGCCGTACCCATTTCTTATGGCGATAATTATAAGGGATTTAGAATTGTAGGAACAACAAATACGTTTACCGCTCTTTATAATGCCGAATTAGAAAAAGGGCATAACGTAGAAAAATCTATGCAGGTAGTTTTAGGAAATGCTGTCGCTCTAAAATTAAACATTAAAATAGGAGATACGCTATTAAGTTCTCACGGACTCATAGAAAATAATATCGAAATACATCAAGAAAGTTTTACGGTAGTTGGGGTTTTAAAACCCACACAAAAGGTAATTGATCGTTTAATACTTACCAATTTAGAAAGTGTTTGGGAGGTGCATCATCATGAGGAAGAAGAACACGATCATCTAGAGCATCATCATGAAAAAGAAATAACCTCCTTATTAATCAATTTTAAAAACCCTAGAGGATTGTTAACCTTTCCTAGACGTATTAATAAGCAAACAAATATGCAAGCTGCTTTACCTAAATACGAGTTGCATAAATTGTATGAATATACCAGTATTGGCTTTCAAACTATTTCTTTAATTGCCTATCTAATTCTTGTTATTTCTTGTATTACCATATTTATAAGTCTCTATAAAATGGTAAAAGAACGTGCTTTTGATTTGGCAATTTTAAGAACTTATGGAGCTAGTAATTTTCAGTTGATAAAAATGATTTTTTATGAAGGATTTATCGTTGTGTTTTCTTCATTTTTACTTGGTTTTTTATTGCTGAAAATAGTATTGTATTCTGTATTTTATTTTATGGAATCAATTGATCATCAAAATATACTTAAAGCCTTGTCTTTAAATGATGTATTGGAAACTGGATTTCTAATTTTAACCATGGTAATTGTATCGGTTTCATTAGCAATATATCCAATCATAAAAATGAACATATCAATAATATTAAGTAATGAGAAGTAAAGGGATATATGTGTTTTTTTTGTTTATTTGTTCGTGCTGTTTCTGTCAACAAAAAGTGACTTGGCAAGACTTATCTAAAGTAACATTTACAGATACATATTTTTCTGAATACGATGATTATTTTATGTATCCTACATTTTCTGCTTCGGTAAAAGCTTTAGAAGGAAAACAAATAACAATTACAGGCTATTTTTTAGATGTTGTAGCCAAAGAAAATGTATTTATGTTATCTAAAGGTCCCATGGCATCTTGTTATTTTTGCGGAGAAGGAGGTCCAGAATCTGCCATAGAATTTGAGTTTATAAATGAACAAAACTTTAAAACAGATGATATTGTTAGTATAACAGGCATCTTAAAACTAAATAAAGATGATGTTGAGCATTTTAATTATATTTTAAAAGAGTGTAAAGGTGTAAAATTTAAGTAAATACAAGCAACTTAGAAACCAATAAATAATTTAAGAAGTCGTTTTAAAATAAGGTTATATATTTAGAAAGAATTAAATTAGAACTAAAAAATATGGAAGCTATTATTACCGTTGTTGGGTTTTTGGGAGCAGGTAAAACTACAGTACTAAAATATTTAATAGAAAGTTATATTAACAAAGGTTGGCATCCGTTTGTTATTCTTAACGATTATGAAAACGCAACTATAGATGCACAACAATTTACAAAAAAGTTAGGTTTAAATAGCATAAAACCTTTAATGGGGAGTTGTATTTGTTGCAGCGGTATTGTAGAACTTAGAAACACGGTAAATAGAATTCCTAAAAGAGAAAAAGGAATTACGTTAATTGAAGCCAACGGAACATCAGATGCGTGTTCTTTAATGGAATTTTTAGGCGTGGGACTTCATGATCGATTTTTACCGCCAATTCAGATTTCTGTGGTTGATGTTAAAAACTGGCAACAAAGAGGAGAACATAATGAGTTAGAAGCAAATCAGATTATGGTTTCATCTTTATTAGTTTTAACACATTATACAAACGTATCGGAAAATAGAAAAACGCACGTAATAGCGCAATTAAATAAACTAAATCCTTTTGCCAAAGTAATCACTATAGATAATTTGGATGCTTTATTACTTCCAGAATTGTTACCTTCTAAAAATACATCAAAAGAACTCGATCATCAAAAAGCACATTGGGCTTCTTGCTCTGTAGATTTACCAGATTTACCAAACTTAAAATGTATTGAAACCATTTGTGCTGCATTGCCCAAAAGTATTCTTAGAATAAAAGGATGTACTAAAATTAAGGGCAATACCCAGTACACGTATTTTGAACGCACTCCAGATGGTACTGTGCATATTAGACCTTTTAACGGAAGTCCTATAACGGGTTCTAAATTGCTAAGTATTGGTCCAGGTAGTGAACCTTCTGTGCTTAATAATGCTATTAATGCAAGTATTTTGTCCTTGTAAAACAGGACTCATTTTTTTTCTTGTTTGTTCCTTCCAAATTTCTAATTTTAAAAAATAAATTGCTTGTTTATAAAACTATTTTTATAAACGAAATTGCGAAGTCTTGTTGCGATGAACGAAGAAATCTGAAGCAACCAATTAGCCAAAAGAGGAAACTCTGGCGGAACCAATAAATTTATTTTATAAGATATAAAACAACGATAGGAGAGAAGTGGGATGTGGCTGTAATTAGTTATTAATGGTTAATAACCTATTTTAAAACACTAATAATAAGAAACTTAATTATAACCTATTTTATATTTAACTATTTAAATTGCTAATAAAAAATATGGCTAGAAAATGTTTCATTTCTTTTAAAACATAAGGTTATGACTACAAGTATTATATTCAAAATAGTTTGGATATAGATATGATTGACAAATACTGGTCATTTTAAACAAGAAAATTATCTAGCGAGTTTCGTGTTTTTTTATAGTATTTGTAGATACAGTAATATTATTGTTTTTTGTTTTAAAAAAATTAATTAATAAGTTGATTAAAAGATACTTAATGGGTGTTTAGTAAAGTTTTTGTATATATCTAAAAATTAAAAAACTAAAATCATAAGCTCTATTTGAAATTAATTATTTTTGTAAAATACTGGTATAAAAAATTAAAAACTATTTTTTACAAATAACCTAACTACAATCCAAACTTAAAAATAGTAAAAACCAGACTAATAACTATCAACTAACTTTAACTAATTATTATGAAACAAAAAATTTCAATTGCGGTAATAACCATTGGTTTGTTACTATTTACAGTAACAAATGCAAATGCTCAAACAGTAGATGTATACCAAAATAATTTAAATGATTTAACTACAGGTCTATATAACCAAGATCAAATAAAAGAGGCCTTAGCAGTTTCTTTCTGCAAAGGTGCAGATGAAGGACGTGTGTCTATAGTTAGCTTAGAAAATCAAGGCAATTCTTTAAAGGTAAACTATCCAAAGGGAAAAGTAAAAACAGGAGAAAGCGGTATTCATACGAAAGTATATTTTAATGATGGTAAGGAGCATGACGAATTATATTTTAGTTATAAGATTTATTTTCCATCAGATTTTGAATTTAGAGCGGGCGGAAAACTACCAGGTTTATCTTATCAAACTAGAGAAAAAAACATGTCCTTACGTTTAATGTGGCGTAATAATGGGCTTATAGAAACTTATGTTCATTATAATACAAAACCAACCAGACCAGGATACAAAGCATCTATTAATTGGAGCTTACTAGACCCTATTATAGAGCCTAATAATGCGCCGCAAGAAGATCAAGTTAAGTTTACTAAAGGTACTTGGCAACATGTAGAAATGTATTATAAACTGAATACACCAGGTAAAAAAGACGGTATAATGAAAGGTTGGTTAAATGGTAAATTAGCCTTAAATATTACAAATGCTGAAGATTACAGACAAGTTGGCGAAGAAGATATCCATATAAATTCATTTTATTTGTCTTCCTTTTTTGGAGGCTCTGATGAAACTTTTCAACCTACTAAGGATGTCTATGCTTATTTTGATGATTTTAAAGTAGCTACAACTAGAATAGGTATGCCTTCGGATACAGAAAATAACAATCAATCTCCAACGGTTTCAATAACTTCTCCAACTAGTACCACTCCAGTAAATGCGGGTAGTAATTTACAAATTAGTGCTTTAGCAAATGATGCTGATGGTGTTATTAGTAAGGTAGAATTTTATAGTGGGGCTGCTAAATTAGGAGAAGATAGCTCGTTCCCTTTTAAATATACTTTATCAAATATAGCTGCAGGAACTTATACTTTTAATGTTGTAGCTATAGATGATAAAGGAGCATCAACAAAATCATCAACAGTGCAAGTTACAGTAGATAGTGATGGTAATGCTACTTCAGATTGTAAATTTAACACGCCAAGGGTAAATACTTTACCAGCTTATGATAACATTACATTTAATACTATTTATGTTTTAGGTTCAGGAGGTCCAGATTCATCAAACATAAAAAAAATTAGAATTAAATGGATTCCTGGTGCAAACGGACTTTATGTTTTTTCTATGAATACAAATAACGGACAACCTTCATCTTATATTGATCTAAGAAATGTAAGTACGGCAAATTTTAATAATGCTCAACCAGATATTACCATTTCTGGTTCTGGTGTAGCAAGACTTGATGATGATTACTGGGTTACAGAAGATGCTGGTAATTTAGTACTCGTTTCTAAATCTGGTACGCATACAATTTACTGTAGTAATAGCAATATAGCACCAAGTTGTATCGCTTTAAATAAAGAAGCTACATTCTCTAAAAGTACTCTGGAAGAAACTAGTGCAGCAGAAATTAAAATATATCCAAATCCAGTTGAAGATGGAATCTTACACCTTACAAATATTAGTGCAGATGTATCCAAAATTTTAATTTATGATATTTTAGGAAATTTAGTAAAAACTTTATCACCTAGTACGCCTAAGAAAACATACAAACTTTATATAAGTAATCTTAAAAAAGGAACTTACATTTTAGTTATAGAATCTAAGTCTAACAGAATAACTAAACGAATCATTAAAATATAATTTTTTAATTAAAAAGTGGTTAGGACCTTTAATAAAATTAAAAAATAGTTTTTATTAATTTACAAGTATTATTTATAAATAGGAGTCTGTTATATACTATTGTTCAGTATAAGCAGACTCCTTATAAGTTAATACATAAATACCAAAATTATTATTTTTACACCTCTAAAAAAGGAATCAAATTTTCTCTTGTTTGTTCCTTCAAAATCTCTAATTTTAAACAAAAAATAAATTGCTTGTTTATCACACTAATTTATAGACGTTACTAAAAAGCAGTTATTAGAAAACTACAAAAAAGGAGTAATGCAACAATTGTGTAGTCAGCAATTGCGTTTTAACCAGACGTCATTGCGAGAACAAATAACGAAGCAATCTCACAAAATGAAACGGGTTTTTCCTGATTGGGAAGAGAAGAAGTTGGAAAGAATAGCAACAAAAAAATCATCAAATATTTCTGCAAATGCGATAGAAGAAAATTTTGGAGATTATAAATTATATGGAGTTTCTGGCTCTATAAAAAGTATAGATTTTTATAGAGAAAAGGAACAATTTATATCAATTGTAAAAGATGGAGCTGGAGTTGGAAGAACTTTATTGTGCGAATCAAAGTCTTCTTTTTTAAGTGTTTTAGACGAAATTAAGCCAAAAATAAAAGTTAATTTATATTTTTTATACTCTGTTTTAAATAATATCAATTTTAAAAATATTCAATTGGAAGCAATATTTTACATATTTATTTTAAGGATTATTCAAAAGAAAAAATAAAAATTCCATCCCTAAAAGAACAACAAAAAACAGCTAATTATTTAAGTACTATAGATACAAAAAATAGAAAACGTACAAACCACAAATAGAAAAAACACAAGGGTTAAAAAAAGGATTGTTGCAGCAGATGTTTGTTAAAAAAAACACTTAATTGTAGGTATAAAATAAGCAAAGTAAAAGAATATCTTTATAGCTAACCAAAAAAACCTACTTAAAATGAAAAAGAATAATTATTTGTTATTAATACTAACATTAATAACCTGTTTAGTAATTAGTTTCAACACAAAAGCGCAGGTATATGAGCAATATACAAGTCCTGTAAAACAATATAATTTAGATAGAATTTTTGATAAGGACACTCTACTATTTAATGATAAAATGTTAAATCTTTTATTTGCAGATAAAGTAGGCACTTCTTTTGGTGGTTCAAACGATCTTTCACTACAAAAGTATTTCTTTGGTTTAGATAATGATGATAAATCTATTACTTTAGGTTTTAATATAGATTCTAGAAAAGGAGAAAAATTAGACAAGTTAAAATGGATTTTCTCTGGTGCCTTAAAATTTAAAGCAACAAATAAATTTGCTACTATTTTTGATGGAGAAGGTAAGTTTTTAAATGATAATATTGGAGCAACTTACAAGGTTACCTTAATAGGTAATGGTACTATAGATTTTACATCTAGCAGTAAAAAGAAACGACGAGAGGCCATTGATAATAATAGAAAAAAACTTTTTGACACTTATAATAAAGCAGCTGTAAAAAATAATAAAGAAAAACTAAATAATTTTAAAAAAGAACATAAAGAAAGTAGAGAGTTTGATGATGATTTAGAATGTTATGATAAAGTTTTAAAAGAAAAACATAATACTGATTATGAAGAACTAGCACAAAAAGAAATAGACTATTTAGAAGAAAACAAAATGTATAATTTTATTTCTAATAGATGGGTTTCTTTAGAAGTTTTTACACCCTTTGGAGGATTAACTTATAACATTACTTCAGATGAAAATACTACATATCAAGAAAACAGATTTTATAATATTAATGCATCTCTTTCTGGTAATTATATGAGAGCTTATTCTAGTGGAAAAAGTATGTTTTTTAAAGCCATTGTTAATGTTAAAAATAACAACACAATAATGGTAAATAATTTATCAGCAAAAAAGTTTCAAACTTCAACTGCTGCAACAAACAATAATTTAATCATTACTACAGAAGATGTTTATGTAACAAGTTATGATGAGTTTATTACTACTTCTTTAATTTTAGAACCGGCTTTTTTCTTTATCACTTCAAAATTTGGTGATTTTGGTTTTAGTCCTGCTGTAGAATTTAATTTTGGTAAATACAAAAGAACAAACTGGAAAGTTGGAATACCAATTAGTTTAAAAGACAATGAAGGTAAACCAACTATAAATTTTGAATTTCAATATAAAAACATTGGTACATTTGATAAAAGTGTAAATATTTTTGGTATAAGTACCAACTTCTTGTTTGGAAATTTGATAAATTAAAAATTTAAGTAAGAAAACAAACAGATTGCTTGAGTTTGCTTCGTGCATCGCAATGACGAGAATAAACGCAATGACAATAAAGAATATGAGTAAACAATCAGAACTTCAACTAGAAAACAACCTAATAAAACAAAATTGGTTTAGGCTATAAAAAAGTAACTGTAATAGATGGTTCTGTCTTGGTTGCTAAATCATCCACTGGATAATCCATAATTAAAAATGTACTATAATGTTCTGCGTTATGTTACTTTGCTTTGGTAAAAGAGAAGTTTAAACTACTATTTTTCTTTGATTTTTTCTTTCTAGAAGTTTTTTTAAAAATGTAATGGAATACGCTTTGCCTTAAGCGACGATAGTGGTGAAGTGGCAATGTGTATGGAATGATGTAAAAGTACCCTTAATTGGTATTGTTTAAATATTTAATTAATATAAAATAAAAAAATAAATGAATATAAGGCACTGTCTCATAAAGTGTGTAAGTTTTAAAAACTCAGGATTGTTCAAATCCTGAGTTTTTTATTTTTATTAACTTTAAATTTTATATACTTATGAGACCAGAAGATTTATTAAACGATGATTTTTTAAAACAATTTAACAACGGATCAGAGCTAACCAGCTTCATCGAACAACTTCACAAACGAGGAGTTGAAAAGATTTTAGAAGGCGAACTCGATGCTCATTTAGATTATGATAAAGATCAAAAAAGTAAAGCAAATAACTTACGAAATGGCTACACTAAAAAGAAGCTAAAAACTACTTTAGGGGAGACAGAAATACAAGTGCCAAGAGATCGTAATAGTTCTTTTAATCCAATGATTATAAAGAAAAGACAAAGTACTGCGGATGGTGTCGAAAATGTTATTATCTCATTGTATGCCAAAGGGATGAGCAATATTGATATCGAAGAACAAATCCGAGAACTCTATAATTTTAATGTATCTACTTCCACAATTTCAAGAATAACTGACGCTATCACCACTGATGTTATCGCTTGGAAAAATAGACCATTAGAGACTACTTATTTAATTGTTTGGATGGATGGAATTGTTTTTAAAGTACGAGAAAACTCTAAAGTAATTAACAAAACCATTTACATTGCTGTTGGGCTTAGAACAGATGGCAAAAAAGAAGTTTTAGGTTTGTGGTTGGGTAAAAATGAATCTTCTGCTTTCTGGATGAGTGTTTTAACTGATATAAAAGCCAGAGGAACTCAAGATATACTGATTACTGCAACCGATAATTTAAACGGTTTTACAGACACTATAAAAACCATTTTCCCGAATTCAACTACTCAAATTTGTGTAGTTCATCAAATTAGAAACTCTTGTCGCTATGTTGTTTGGAAAGATAAAAAAGCCTTTACAAAAGATATGAAACAAATCTATACAGCTCCAACAAAAGAAGCTGCAAGAGCTGCCTTAAAAGACTTTAAAACCAAATGGGAATCTAAATATTCTTACGCCATTAGAAGTTGGGAGAATAACTGGGATGAACTTACCGTATTCTTTGATTTTCCAGTGGAAATTAGAACTATTATTTATACCACAAATTTAATAGAAAATCTAAACGGAAAAATTAGAAAATACACCAAAAATAAACTCTCTTTTCCAACTGATGATGCAGTGATGAAATCTGTATATTTAGCAGTAAGAGAAAGCACTAAAAAATGGAAAATGCCAATTAGAAATTGGGGAATTATTCTAAACCAATTTTTAGCTATATTTGAAAACAGAATTAAACTATAAATAAGTTAACCCTGATTTTTTGAACTTACACAGTTTTTAGGATAGTGTCATCATTTATATTGATAGGTTTTTTACGCTTTTTATAGAATCAATTTTATTGATTCATTGCCATTTCGTGATCATATTGGCAACAAGCAGGCAAACCTTTATATGCGTCTTCGCTTCCAGATTCTTTTTCTGTATCATAACCAGAAGCTGCAATAGCTTTATGAATGGCAGTAGCATCTGTTTTTGCATCATCAAAAGATACTTCTATTTTCTTTTTATCAATACTCCAATTAGCATTGGCAACACCTTCTACAGCATTGGCAGCTTTTTCAATGGTGCTTTTACACATTCCACAGTTTCCTCTAACTCCAAAAGTTAGCGTAGCATTTGCTACTTCTTTAGAAACTTCTGTAGTATTTGTTTTTTGTTTGGTTTCGTTTTTACAGCTTGTAAAACCGACTGTAGCTATAATAGCTAAACTTAAAATTACTTTTTTCATTGATTTAGATTTAATTATTAGTATTTAATTTTTTATTATTTTATTACTTGTTTTACTTCTCCGCAAGTTAACATAGCACCACCAAAATAAGGGTTTACTACTTTTTCTGTTGTACTTAACCAATAAGCACCTTTATTATTATCAGACATTGGGCAAAATAAAAGATATACTTCTTTATTAACGCCAAAAACTTCTAAAATATTTATCATTTTAGATGATAAATGCTTAAAGTAAGTTCTTTGCATTGTTATATCTGCAGTATTTAACATTAAATTAGCCATTGCTTTTATTTCTTTTTCTGATGACATCCAATGTTGGTGTGCTTTTTTATCATTTAACAACTTCATATCAACGTTAGTTACATTTTTTAATAATAATTTAGATTGATTTTTAAGTTCTTTAATGTCATTTATTGCTAACGCATTTTTTATTTTAATATAATCATTAAAAACGACCTGCAATTGGTTTTTAAATTCCTTAGAGACCTTTATTCTTTCATTTTTATTTAAAGGTTTTTTAACCTCGGAAGAGTTATTATTCATACCTAAATGACCTTCATGCCCCGTCATTACTTTACCTCCTTTTTTATTCATCATCGATTTTTTGCCTTGTAATTGGGCAGCAGCATCTACAGTAAAGGTTCCGTTGGTTACAATTTCATCACCATTATTTAGCCCTTCTAAAACCTGATAATTTTCACCTATTTGTTTCCCTACAGTAATTTCACGCATTTCAAAAAGAGGTTCATTGGGGGTTGTTTTTAGATAGACTACAGAGCGTTTTCCTGTCCATAAAACAGCCGAAGAAGGTATGGTTAATACTTCTTTTTTATCAGAAGAATCAACTGCTTTAATTTTACCTTCCACAAACATGCCTGGTTTAAAAAGTTCGTTTTTATTATTTAGTACAACTCTTAATTTTACCGTTCTTGTTTTACTATCTAAAATAGGATCAATAAAATCGACCTTTCCTTTAAATTCTTTATTAGAATATGCCTTAGTTGTTACCACAATATCCTGACCTTTTTTAAATTGACTAATTTGATGTTCATAGATATCAAAATTTGCCCAAACAGTATTTAGATTTGAAACCTTAAAAATTGGTTTTCCATCCATAATATGAGAACCTACATTTATAGCGATTTCGGTAACCACTCCAGAAACATGCGAATAAATGGTGAAGCTATTTTTTACATGTCCGGTTTGTTCCACTTCCTCTAATTGCTTACCATGGATCATCCAATTTTTAAACTTGTTATTAACGGCATTATACAATTGTGGTTGCGATGCTTTTAATTTATAAGCTGTAATTAATTCTTGCTGTGCTGCAATCAATTCAGGTGAGTAAATTTGAGCAACTGCTTGTCCTTTTTTAACACGTTCTCCTAAAGAATTTACAAACAATTTTTCTACCCGACCATTAAAATGGGCAGGCATTGTTGCTGTTTCATCCTCATTCTCGGTAATTTTTCCTGATAAAACAACACCAAAATCTTCATTAGAAACATTTTTGCCTACTATTGATGTTTGAATATTGGCCAAAGCCATCGCGTTTTTAGAAAGCTTAAATTGATCTGATAATAATCCTTTTGCACTGCTTGCAGCAGGAATTAAATCCATTCCGCAAATAGGGCAATCTCCAGCCTCTGGTTGCATAATTTGAGGATGCATTGAGCAAGTCCACATTTGATTTGTTTCTGTAGCTTCTGTATGTTTATGAGTTGTTTTGTTAGAAGAGTTTCCAAAGAAAAAATACCCTAATATCAACCCAAAAGCAAGTATTCCTAAATAAATTACTATATTTTTATTTTTCATTTTCTAATCGTTTAATCATCGTTTTCATTTCTTCAATTTCTTTTTTCTGTGCTTTAATAATATCATCTGCTAATTTTCTAACTGCTGGATCTTTAATGTCTGCTCGCTCACTTGTTAAAATTGCAATTGAATGGTGTGGAATCATTGCTTTCATCCAAAGAACATCATCAACTGTAGATTTTTGGTTACGCACTAACCCTAAAGCACCTAAAAAAAGCACCAAGCTACCTAATAAAATAATTATGTTTTTCTTTTTGTTTTGATACATGTTTCGCATAAAAAACCACATTACAACTGCCATAGTTGAAATACCTAAACAAGACATATAAAAACGAGTTAAACTAAAATACACGTGGTCAAACTCATACGTATTTAAATACATTGTAATGTACATTGCTATAAAAGATAGCCCTAACATTAAAAAGAATTTTGTGTAATTACTCATTCCGTTATGTTTGTTTGAATGTTGATTTGAATTTTCCATTTGAATTTAATTTTATAGTTAAACTTTAATATTTTTTAAACGTAAGGCATTTGCAATTACAGAAACCGAACTAAAACTCATGGCTAAAGCAGCAATCATTGGTGATAATAAAATACCGAAAAATGGAAACAAAACACCTGCTGCAATTGGTATTCCAATAGTGTTATAAAACAAGGCGAAAAACAAGTTCTGTTTGATGTTTTTCATAACAGCTTCACTTAAATGTTGTGCTTTTACAATACCATGTAAATCACCTTTAACCAAAGTAATCATTGCACTTTCTATGGCTACATCTGTTCCTGTTCCCATGGCAATACCAACATCACTTTTAGCCAATGCAGGTGCGTCATTAATTCCGTCTCCGGCCATCGCAACTACTTTTCCTTGCTCTTGTAATTTAGTCACTTCTTCTAGTTTGTTTTCAGGCAACATACTTGCTTTAAAATCGGCAAGATGAAGTTCTGACGCTACTGCTTGTGCCGTATCGTGATTATCACCAGTAAGCATAATAACTGCAATCCCTTTATCTTGTAGGTATTTAATTGCTTTTGCACTGGTTGCCTTTATTTTATCACCAATAACCACATAACCAACAACTTTTTTATCTACTGATAAATAGGAAGCCGTTTTACCTTGTTTTTGATAGGCTTTAACTTCTTCTTCCATTTTAGAAGTGATTTCTGCATGGGCATAAACCATCATTCTAGGGTTTCCTAAGGCCACTTTCTTATTGTTAATAGTAGCTTCAACACCTTTTCCTGTAATGGCACTAAATTCTTCCGATTTTAGAATTTCAGTATTTTTAGCTTTACCATATTTTACTGTGGCTTCGGCTAAAGGATGCTCGCTATTAGAATTTAAAGACACAATATATTGTAACACTTCTTTATCACTTAAAATGGTATTGAAAGCAGTTGCTTTTTCTACCGTAGGTTTTCCTTCGGTAATAGTTCCTGTTTTATCAATAATTAAGGTGTCTACTTTTGCCATTCTTTCTAGTGCTTCGGCATTTTTAACCAATACACCATTTTGTGCGCCTTTACCAACGCCAACCATTATAGACATTGGTGTGGCGAGTCCTAGGGCACAAGGACAAGCAATTATTAACACCGCAATAGCATTTACAAAGGCATAAACATAAACAGGTTCTGGCCCCCAAATGGCCCAAATTCCAAAAGTGATTACTGAAATAAAAACGACAACTGGGACAAAATAACCAGAGACTTTATCGGTTAAATTCTGAATGGGTGCACGACTTCTACTCGCATCATTTACCATTTTAATAATTTGAGAGAGTAGGGTATCGCTACCAATTTTCTCTGCTTTCATTAAAAAAACTTGATTTCCATTAATGGTTCCGCCACTTACTTTATCGCCTACTGAGCGATCTACAGGAATCGGTTCTCCAGAAATCATAGATTCGTCGATAGTGGTATTTCCTTCAGTTATAATTCCATCTACAGGAATTTTATCTCCTGGTTTTACTTTTAGAATATCGTGTAATTCAATTTTATCAATACTGACTGCTACATCTTCTCCATCTACTATTTTTATCGCCTTATTAGGCGCTAGTTTTAGCAATTCTTTTACGGCTGAATTTGTTTTGCTATGCGCACGCGCTTCTAATAATTGACCTAAAAGCACCAATGTTAAAATAACCGTTGCTGCTTCAAAATAAACATGTACAGCGCCTGATTCTGTTTTAAATTGCGCAGGAAAAACATCCGGAAAAAATAGTCCGAATACCGAAAATAACCAAGATACACCTGCACCAATTCCGATAAGTGTAAACATATTCAGGTTCCACGTTTTGATACTTCTGTAAGCACGTTCAAAAAACATCCAAGTGGCATAAAAAACCACAGGAAAAGACAATGCAAACTGAATCCAATTCCATTGTTTTTGCTCTAAAATAGTGTATAATGGATTGTTCGGAATCATTTCACTCATCGCAATAAAAAATATTGGTAATGTGAATGCCACTGCAATCCAAAACTTTTTTAGTATCTTATTATAGGTTTTCTCTTCTGCAGAAAGATCTGGTTTCATAGGTATTAAATCCATACCGCAAATAGGACAAGAACCTGCTTCATCTTTTACAACTTCAGGATGCATTGGGCAAGTCCATTGTTCTGTGGTGTTAATGGATAAATTTTGCTCTTCAACTAAATCCATTCCGCAAACAGGACAATCTCCCGCTTTGTCATACGTTTTATCGTCTTCGCAATGCATCGGACAATAAAATACACCGGTTCCTTTTCCTTTTGGAAGCTCTTTTTTAACCTCTTTTATACGGTGATGCTCTCCTAACTTATGAATACTATAAGTATCACTATCCTTTTTTAATGCGTCTTGGAAGGTTTCTAAAGAAATATGAGAATCCATTTCTATGGTAGCTTCTGCTTTTTCTAAATCTACAGTTGCTTTAGAAACACCATTTACTTTTGAAAGAATATCTTCAACGTGTCCAAGACAACCATTACAAGTCATTCCATGTATGTGATAGGTATGTTTCATTTCGTTTTCTGCGGAAGTGGAAACTTCCTTCTCGGTATATTTATGATCGCCTAACTTATGAATACTATACCTGTTTCCATCGTTTTTTAATGCTTCTTGGAAGGTTTCTAAAGAAATATGAGAATCCATTTCTATAGTAGCTTCTGCTTTTTCTAAATTAACTATAGCTTTAGAAACACCTTTAACTTTAGAAAGAGTTTCTTCAACGTGTCCACGGCAACCGTTACAAGTCATTCCGTGTATGTGATATGTATGTTTCATTTTATGTGTTCTTTATATTTTAGTAACAAATGTATCGCTGTTTTAAAGCATAAGTTTTTCTAATTCTGGTTATATTTTATACAATTTGGTCTAATTCTTTCCGGTCCCAATCTTGTGATTTTTTATATTCAGACATAGACATTCCTGTTACCGATTTAAACTGTTTTGCTAAATGACTACTAGTATTATAATTGAGGTTGTATGCTATTTCAGAAAAGTTTAATTGATTTAATTGATTTAATTGAATGTATTCTTTTACCTTTTCAATTTTTAAATTGATGATGTATTTTTCTAGTGTAATCCCTTCCGATTTGCTAAAAAGTTTACTTATAGCCGAATCATTCTTGCCAATCTCTTTTGTTATTTTTGAAATAATATGATGAGAATTGTTTTCTGAAATACATTGAATTACAGTTAGTTTAACTCGCTCTATTAAAACTTTAACTTCATCTTCAATCAATTCGAAACCTAAATCTTTAAGTCTATTTTTAATCGCATCATAATTATTTTTCAACTCTTGTTTTACAACCACTTTTCCTAATTCGATGGATTCAATATCTAAACCATGACGCTCCAATAATTCTATAATAGTTGATTTACATCTGGCACAAACCATATTTTTTATAAGTAATGTATGTCCCATTTTTACTGAATTAAATAGTTAATACTTGTTGTTTGAATGTAGTAATTATAGATCGATTCAATCTGATTCATTTGAAACTTTAATTGCAATTCTTGAATGTCTAAAACATCATTAAAATCAATGGTTCCGGTTTCATAACTTCTAATTAAAATATCTTCTGCATCTTTGGCTTGCTGTATATTTTTAACTTGTGTTCTATACGTAATGCTTGCAGAAACTCGATCGGTTACAGCCTTGTCTAATAGCGTTTCTAAAGTATTTAAACGTTCTTGTTTCTGTGCTTCAATTTCTTGTTGTTGCAACTCGTTTTGCTTGGTTTTCGATTTATATTTCTTATTAAAAAGCGAAATAGATAACGACACAGTTGGCATCAAAATATCTTTACCTTTTTCACTAAAAGTGATGTCAGGTCCTGCATTAATATTGATATAATCGAACCCAAAACCAAAGGAAGGGTGACTTTCTTTTTGATTCATTAATTCGGATTGTGCTACAGATTGAAACAGTTTGTCGTATTTCAACAATTCGGGATGCAAAGCAAGGTTTTTAGTATTGATTTCAAAATCTTCGGAAGGCATTATTAACGCATCAACAACATCAATTTTAATAGTATTTTCTCTATTTAAAAGCTTATTAAAAGCGGTTTGTTCTGCTAAATACTGTTGTTCTAAAACCAATTTGAGTTGTTCTAATTCATTCTGACGCATTTGCAATCTTAAAACATCTACTGCAGAAGCTTTACCGACTTCAATCGATGTTAATGCCAATGTTTCATAAGTTTTAAGCAGTTTGCTGTTTTTAACTAAAATAGCTTGTTTGGCTTTGTTTACATATAATTTATAATACGATTGAGATACGGAAACCATCAGTTTTCGTTTGGCGATTACAATGTCTTCGTACTTGGTATCTGCCAAAGAACTCGCATAATTTTCACGAGAAGTAATGGTTCCAAACCAAGGCAACATTTGTTTTGCCGATACTTTAAAACGTTGCGTTCCTGTTCGTGTTTCTGGTTCTAACACAAAATAACCTGCACTAAATTCGGTGTTTGGTAAGGTGTTTACCTCATTTACTTTTTCGGAAGCAATCCGATACTGTAACTCGAATTTCTGAATTTCAGGATTATTTTCTAAAGCCTTATTAATGTAAGTTTCTAGTTCTTGAGAATTTCCTTGTAGAGCAAAGAATAAAGAACCAAGAAGCAAGACTACTTTCTGTACGATATAATTATTATTTTTCATGGTTTGTTTTTTAAGTCTATTTTCTATTCTCTTTTTTCATTATTCTTTTTAAAAGAACCTCTTCTCTCCAGCTATATAAAACCGGCACGATAAAGTAGGAGGTAATGTCAATAACCATTCCTCCAAAAATCGGTATTGCCATCGGAATCATAATATCGCTTCCTTTTCCTGTGGATGTTAAAACAGGTAATAATGCCAAAATAGTAGTTACAGTTGTCATTAAACACGGACGAATACGTTTCTTAGCAGCCTCTAAAGCAGCAACTCTAATGCTCATTTTATCTGATGGTTTTTCACGATCAAAAGTTTGCGTTAAATAGGTTGCCATGACAACTCCGTCGTCTGTTGCAATTCCAAATAAGGCAATAAAACCAACCCAAACGGCCACACTTAAATTGATGGTTTTCATATTGAAAAGATCTCGCATATTCTCGCCAAAGAAACTGAAATTGAAGAACCAATCTTGTCCGTATAACCAAATCATAATAAAACCACCGGCAAATGCAACTGCAATTCCGGTAAATACCATTAAAGAAGTGGTTACCGATTTAAACTGAAAATACAGTATCAAGAAAATAATAGCCAATGCTAAAGGCACAACAACTGCTAGTGTTTTTTCTGCTCGCAATTGGTTCTCATAAGTACCCGTAAATTTATAACTGATGCCTTTAGGAACCGTTAATTCCCCTGAATCTATTTTTTGTTGAAATAAAGCTTGCGCATTTTCTACCACATCTACTTCTGCAAAACCATCTATTTTATCAAACAAAACATAACCCACTAAAAAAGTATCTTCACTTTTAATCACTTGCGGACCTTGTTCATATTTAATAGTTGCTAATTCACTTAATGGCACAGGATTCCCTTTTTCTACAGGAATATAAATGTCTTTGATATCTTCTGGATTGCCACGTAATTCTCTAGGATAACGTACGCGAACGTCGTAACGTTCTCGGCCTTCAACCGTTTGAGTTAAAGCCATACCACCAATAGCAACTTTTAGTATACTTTGTACATCCTCTATAGAAATGCCATAGCGTGCTATTTTTTCTCTATCAATATCAATTAATAAATAAGGTTTCCCAACAATTCTATCCGCAAAAACAGCTTCTACTTTAACACCTTCAGCTTGTTTTAAAAGACTTTCTAATTGCAACCCAAAAGCTTCAATTTGTTTTAAATCTTGTCCTTTTACTTTAATTCCCATGGGTGCACGCATACCTGTTTGTAACATTATCAATCGCGTTTCTATGGGCTGTAATTTCGGTGCAGAAGTAACACCAGGTAACTTGGTAACTTTAATGATTTCTTTCCAAATATCATCTGGATTTTTAATTTCTGGTCGCCAGTTTCTATAGAATTCTCCGTCGTTGTCTTCTATTAATTGAGCGTTTTCAACGGATGTTCCTGAAGTAATAAAACGTTTTGTTTTGTTGTTATTAGCAAGATTATGAGATTCCTCGTCGCTCGTTCCTCGCTCTGTCGGAATGACATTCGTTTTTAACTCAAACAAACCATCGGCATTCACTTTATAACGTTGTCTTTTTCCTTCGGAATTACGCATGTATTCCGATTTATACTGAATCATGTTTTCATACATCGACAAAGGAGCAGGATCTAAAGAAGATTCTGTTCTACCAGCTTTACCAACCACTGTTTTAATTTCTGGAATGGTAGCAACCGCCATATCTAATTGCTGTAACACACGTTTGTTTTCTTCAACTCCAGCATGCGGAAGAGAAGTAGGCATTAGTAGGAAAGAACCTTCATTTAAAGAAGGCATAAATTCTTTTCCTGTGTTTTTCATAATGTATATTCCAGAAATAAGAACTGTTATTGGAACCATTAAAAACAACATTTTGTTGGCCAAAGCCCATTGTAAAATTTGTCCGTAATATTTTCTAAAAACAGAGAATATTCCTAAAATTCCGAAGCAAATAATAGCTACAAAAATAAGGTTGATAAAGATGCTGCGATTAAAACCTAAAGGTCTCCAATATTCGGCTAAGAGAAATACAATGGCAATTGATGAAATAATGATATTTACAAAGTTTTTAGAAAGCGAAAAATGAAAAGTGAAAAAAGAAAAGTTAATTTCAGTTTTATTATAATACAAACTCGATAAAGACAAAATTCCGAAGGCGACTAAAATAGTTCCTAACCAAAATCCGCTGATAATAATTACAATTCCTGCAACAATTAAAATACCACTTACAATGTATTTAAATGAGTTTTTTAGCGTTGTTTTACGGAATAAAAAAGCAGCAAATGGAGGAATTATAAACAAAGCAATCACTAAAGAAGCTGATAACGCCATTGTTTTTGTAAACGCCAAAGGTCTAAACAATTTACCCTCGGCACCAATCATTGTAAATACAGGCACAAAACTGATAATAGTTGTTAAAACAGCAGTTAAAATAGCGCCAGAAACTTCTGAAGTAGCGTTGTAAATAACTTCGTTTATGGATAGTTTGTTGTTATAAGATTCCTCGTCGCTCGTACCTCGCTCTGTCGGAATAACATTATCTCGTTCATTTTCACTTTCCACTTTTACCTTTTCACTCTTCACTTTCCACTTTTCACTTTCCTCATCGAGATGGCGAATCATATTTTCGGCGAGTATGACGCCAACATCAACCATGGTTCCAATAGCGATGGCAATACCAGATAATGCCACAATATTGGCATCCACATTAAAGAGTTTCATGGTTACAAACACCATTAAAATAGCCACAGGTAACAAGCCAGAAATTAAAATAGAAGCTCTTAAATTAAAGACCATCACAATAATCACCAAAATGGTAATTAATATTTCAAGAGTCAATGCTTCACTAAGTGTGTCTAAAGTTTCTGCAATTAATTCTGATCGGTCATAAAAAGGAACGATTGTTAATTGAGAGGTGCGTCCGTCTGCTAAAACTTTAGAAGGTAAACCACCTTTTAATTCTTCTATTTGGGCTTTTACATTCGTGATGACTTCCATAGGGTTTGCGCCATATCTTGCCACTACAACACCACCAACAACTTCTGCGCCTTCTTTGTCTAGTATCCCGCGTCTAGCGGCAGGACCTAAAGAAACTTTAGCAATGTCTTTAATTTTAATAGCCGTAAAGTCTTTAGAAGTAACGACTGCATTTTCTATATCTTCAATCGATTTTACATAGCCTAAACCACGAACTAGATATTCAACTTTATTAATTTCTAAAGTCTGTGCTCCAATATCTTTATTGCTTTCTTTAACCGCTTTTACAACTTGATTCAATCCAATGTTGTATTGACGCATCAATTCTGGGTTCACATCAATTTGATATTCTTGTACATAACCACCAATAGAAGCCACTTCGGATACACCACTTGCAGAGGATAAACCGTATTTTACATAGTAATCTTGTATGCTGCGTAATTCTTGTAAATCCCAACCACCAGTAACGTTTCCGTCGGTATCACGTCCTTCTAAAGTATACCAATAAATCTGTCCTAAACCTGTAGCATCTGGCCCTAAAGCAGGATTTATTCCTTCTGGTAATAAATTGCTAGGTAAGGAGTTTAGTTTTTCTAAAATTCGACTTCTGCTCCAATAAAACTCAATGTCTTCTTCAAAAATGATGTAAATACTAGAGAAACCAAACATCGATGAACTACGAATGGTTTTTACTCCAGGAATACCGAGTAAAGTGGTTGTTAAAGGATAGGTTATTTGATTTTCAATATCTTGTGGAGAACGACCATCCCATTTTGTGAATACAATTTGTTGATTTTCGCCAATATCTGGAATGGCATCTACAGCCACAGGATTACTTGGTAAAAAGCCAGTATCCCAATTAAAAGGAGCGTTTACAGTTCCCCATCCAATAAAAAGGACCAATAATAAAACCGATACGATTTTATTCTCTATTAAATATTTAATAATCTTATTTAGCATAAAGCCTGATATTTAAAACAATTAGAAAGTGATGTTAGAAAAACATCGAATACAAGAAATCATCCAAATGAAGTGAATCATTGGACAATACAGTCTATTGTTAAAAAAATCAGATTAAATACGTCTCGTCAAGCTTAAAGAGTTGCTTGTCTATGAGAGGTGGTTGATAGGCTTCGTATGAAGATACATTGTTTTCTAAACCTTCAAAAAGGTTGATATATGTATAAACAAATGATGCAATAAAAAGTTGTTGTTCAAAAGAAATAGTGTCTGTTTGAAGTTGTAATTCATCTTGACCTTCCACAACTACTTGCTCATCATTACAGCAATCCTTTTTTGTAATTACACAATCTTCAGTGGCAGGTTTTTGCATTTCCATACCGCAACCTTCTGCTTTATGAAACATAGCAGTTTCTACTAAAGTTTCGCCACAATAATGCATGCTTAAAGTGAAAGACATTGTAGAGAATAACACTACAATTGCCATAACAAAAGACATTATTTTATGGAATACTTGTTTCATAATTAAATACAAATTTAAGAATTATTTCTAAGAAGTATTTAAAATTGTGTTAATTAAATATCTTTTTTAAATTTAAGATACTAAAATTAAATTTTAGATTTATGGTAAGTCTCTCTAATATTGGTTCTATTAACAAAAAACAATTCTTTTTTTTGATTCAAAATAACATACATTTGTTATCGTAATTAATGATTTAAAAAGTGATTTCGGAAATTAAAAAATATGTTTTTAAAAAAGGATTACCTTATGAATTTGAGCTTGTAAACTTAGCAGAATTATATACCAATTATTTTGATGATTTAACGATACCTCACAGAGCAGATTCTATCAAATTATATGGTTTAAAAAAGGAAGCCCTACACATATCGTAGATTTTAATCCTATTAAAATACAACCAAATTCTATCTTATTCGTTGATAAAAATAGCGTACAATGTTTTGATGCTTTAGAGCCTATAGAAGGCATTGCGCTTTTATTTACAGATAACTTTTTTTGTAAAACGGATTATGATACTAAGTTTTTAAGAAGTAGTATGCTTTTTAATGATTTACATACAATCTCTACCATTGAAGTAAACGATTTAATACCTGTTTTTAGTAGTTTTTTTGACTTAATAGCAAAAAGAGTTAGCAACTAACCCCGACAATTATCAATCGGATATTCTTAGAAATTATTTACAAAATTTGTTACTTTTATCAGAAAGAGAGCGACAAAATCAAAACAGCACACAAATTAATAAAGGAGCTGATTTAGAGAATGTTATTAACTTTAGAGACTTGCTAGATAAACATTTTAAAGAACAAAAATCGGTTAGCAAATATACATTTCAATTAAATGTTACTCAAAAGCGTTTAAGTAGTGCAACTTTAAAAATAATGGCAATTACACCAAAACAAATGATAGGTGCCAGAATCTTATTAGAAGCCAAACGATTGCTTGTACATACCACTGATAGTGTAAAATAAATAGGATATACACTGGGTTTTGAGGAACCTACTAATTTTGTAAAATTTTTTAAAAAACATCAAACTATTACACCTAAAGAATTTAGAAATAAGTTTTAAACCACTTTTATTTAATGGCTAAAAATTACCATTTATAGCTGCTTTTTTATCATAAAATATTTATTGTATTGCTGCAAATTTGCGGCATGTTACAATCACAATTATTGATAAAAATTAAAAGAAATGAAATTGTAATTGATGTATTAGGATGGTCTGGATCGGGCTTTTTAATTCTTGCTTACGGGTTAACACTCGTAGAAAACAATAAATATGTAAATTATTCTAAATATTTAAATTTATTTGGAGCCCTTTTAATATCCATTAATTGTTATTATTATAACGCCATACCGTCTTTTGTTTCTAATTTAATATGGAGTGTAATGGCAACCTTTACTTTATACAGAACCAAAAGAAAAGAGCGTAGTTTTAATCATCATAAAGTAATTTAGAAACCTTCTTCTGCTATATATATTTAAAAGGCAACCATTTGGTTGTCTTTTGTGTTTTAAATAGGTAAAGTTAAGTGTAATCTTATAGTTTTGTAACTTATAAACTTTCTTTTATAACAATGTTTTAAAAAAAAATAATCGGTTGTCTAAACGATTTAAACAGGTGTTGTGTTTTTAATATCTTCATTTTCAGTTGTTTTTAAGTGATTTGTTATTTTGTTATTTTGTTATTAATTTTATTCGCTTATTTATTTTCAGCTAAATTTACCACATGAAAAAAATATTAATTCTGTTTTCACATCCGAAGTTTGAAAAATCGAGAGCCAACACCATTTTGGTAGATCAAATTAAAGATAAAGAAGGAGTAACCTTTGTTGATTTATATGAACGTTACCCAGATTTTCATATTGATGTAGCTAAAGAGAAAGAATTATTAAAAGAGCATGATGTTATTATTTGGCATCATCCTTTTTACTGGTTTAGTTGTCCGCCTTTAATGAAACAGTGGATTGATATGGTTTTAGAATTTGGTTGGGCTTATGGGCCAGATGCCAATGCCTTGCAAGATAAAATTTGCTTAAATGTAATTACCACTGGTGGCTCTAAAGAAGTTTATTGTTCTAAAGGAACCAATAGTTTTACCGTAAATCAGTTTTTAAGACCTTTTGAGCAAACCGCAAACTCTTGTGGTATGAGTTATTTACCGCCATTTGCAGTTATGGGAACTCATAACTTAAATAAGGAAGCTTTGGCAGACTATGCAAATCAATATAGTAAGTTAATAGATTTATTACAGCAAGGTTTTACTATAGAAAACTGTATGGATCGTACTTTTTTAAATGATATTCCAGCACTAAAAACATCATAACAAATGACAGGAAGTTTACTTTTTCAAGCCATTATATTTTTAGCAGGAGCCATTATTTGTGTTTCTATAGCAAAACGATTCGGACTAAGTTCTGTGATTGGCTATTTATTAGCGGGTGTTTTAATAGGTCCTTATGTTCTAGGATTTATAGGAAATGAAGGGGAAGATATTTTACACTTTGCAGAATTTGGAGTGGTAATGATGCTTTTCTTAATAGGATTAGAAATTGAACCCAAAAATTTCTGGAAAATGCGAAAAACCATTGTAGGTATGGGAGGTATACAAGTAGGTGGCACCATGTTACTCTCTTATTTTTTGTTTACGCTATTGGGGTTTGAGTGGAAAGTAGCTTTGGTAATTTCTATGGCTGTTGCCTTATCATCTACAGCCATTGCTATGCAAACGATAAAAGAAAAAGGATTAATGAAAACAAACTTTGGTACGTCTTCATTTTCTATTTTATTGTTTCAAGATATTATTGTTATTTTCATGTTAGGCTTTATTCCGCTTTTAGCCAATACAGATGCAAATGTATCCACAGAAGCACATAGTGAAAGTGCTAATTTATTAGATCAACTTCCAATGGGGTTACAAACCTTGGCTATTATTTTATCCGTAGTTTTAATTATAGTCGCGGGTAACTATCTAATTGTACCTATGTTACGTAAAGTGGCAAAAACAGGCGTACGAGAACTATTAATTGCTGCGGCTTTTTTAATTGTATTCGGAATTTCATTTTTAATGGAATTTGTAGGGATAAGTCCTGCTTTAGGAGCTTTCTTAGGAGGTGTTGTATTATCTAACAGTGAATTTAAACACGAATTAGAAAGTACATTAGAACCTTTTAAAAATTTACTTTTAGGGTTGTTTTTTATGGCTGTAGGTGCTTCTATTAACTTTCTTGTAATTGCAAATAATCCGTTAAAAATAGGCGGAATTTTAATTGCCATTATTATCATAAAAGCCCTTGTTTTATTTATTACAGGACGCATTTTTAACTTAAAATTAGATCAAAAATTGTTACTTACATTTAGTTTGGCTCAAATTGGTGAATTTGCATTTGTATTACTTTCATTTGCCTCTGGACTCCATATTTTAGAGCAAGATCAAATGGATATGATGTTGGTAATAACGGCACTAAGTATGTCTATAACACCAATTATTGGTATTATTAATGAACGTTTTGTTCTACCAAAAATAGGTACCAAAGAATCTGTAAAAAGACCGATGGATCATATTGCAAAATCTCAAAAAATTATATTGGTTGGTTTTGGGCACTTTGGAAGTACTATTGGACGTTTTTTACGTTCGCATGGGGTAGAAGCTACCATTTTAGATCACGATTCTAATCGTGTAGATTTTCTTAGAAAAATGGGCTTTGAAGTGTATTATGGTGA
Source organism: Polaribacter sp. L3A8 (assembly GCF_009796785.1). Taxonomy (NCBI): domain Bacteria; kingdom Pseudomonadati; phylum Bacteroidota; class Flavobacteriia; order Flavobacteriales; family Flavobacteriaceae; genus Polaribacter; species Polaribacter sp. L3A8. The sequence continues at coordinate 622,165 of NZ_CP047026.1, read as the reverse complement.
TGCAACTCGTCTCGATTTATTAGAATCTGCAGGTATTGCAGAAGCCAAAATTGTTATTTGTGCCACCAATAAACTGTCTGTTTCTAAAGCGATTGGTAAAATAATTAAAGATAAATATCCACATGTAGAATTAATGATTCGTACAAAAAACAGGTACGATGCGTATGAATTATTGAATCTTGGTAATGAAAATGTATATAGAGAATCTTTAGAAACTTCGTTAACTTTAGCAAAAGATGTGCTGAGTAAAATGGGCTTTAGAAAATATACCATTAGCAGGCAAGTTAAAAACTTTATCAAATACGATGAGGATAGTTTAAGGCGTTTAGCTTCTGAACCGAAACAAGATGGTAATTATATTTTTAAAGCCAAAAAGGAATTAGAACAGCAAGAAAAATTCTTAAATGAAGATTTTAAAAGAGGTATTGTAGAATACGACAAGCATTGGGATAGTGAATTGATTCGAAAAACTTTAAAGGATGTAAAATAATAATAATAAAACGATGCAAAAAGACATTACTAATATTGATTTCGATTCCCAAAAAAATATACAATAGTGATATTGTTGACGTGGATCTGATAGAACAGAAACAATTATAGTAGCTTACAGAATGGTTGTTGATATCTGGTCTAAAGAGCAAGCAATTAAAGAGTTTCTAATAGATGATTTAGGATATCATAAGCGCCGATATCCCAATTTATTGGTGTTATTAAGAAATTTAGACATCCAAAAAATGAAAAATAGATTAGAAGTAACGGAGAGCTAACCTAAGTTATCATTTCTAATTATTTCAAAAAAAATACCCAAGAATTATAATGTACAAACATTATAGTTCTTGGGTATTGATATTTAATAAGGGTAATTATTATTTATCAGAACTTTTAAACTTGTAAGTAATACCAAAGTTAATACCGAAAGAAGAGTAAGGTACTTTTTGTGATAACTTTTTAGATTTGTCAGTTTCAGTATGTGATAATTCATCTACATAAGTGGTGTTTTTATAAATACCTTGATCTGTTAATGGTAAATCTGCTAAAGTTTTATTAGCTACAATGTTACCATCTGGTGTAAAAATATCTAAGTTAAATTCTTGAATTTCAGAATCTTTTCTTTTTAAACTGATACCATAATACTCGGCCTCTACAAAAAGATTAAGATTGTTGGTTAAGTTAAACTCATACCCCAAAGCAGCCACAACACCTAAAGGAAAATGCCCGTGAAAATCTTCTACATAATTGGTTTCAGAATAAGATCCGCTAGGTAATCCTTGTTTAGCAGCAGCTTCATTAGTAAAAGGGGTTTTACTATACACAATAGCTTCTGTTTTTCCACCAACTTTTACTAGAGCACCTAAACGTCCGTAAAAATTATCTGTAAATTTATACACCATAGAAGCTGCTGCACCAAAAGCACGTGCTCTTGCTATGGCATCAACTTTTGTATTCTGACTAGGTAAGTTAACTTCAGAAACGGTTTTGTCTGCACCTCTTAAATACCCAAGAGCTAAATCTACTCCAAATTTATTAGTAATATAATACGTTCCTCTTACTTGAAAATTTAAACCTTCACCATAACTTCCGTAGGTGTTTTCTGTACCTGTTGTATTAATTTTTTCTCCTAATTTCATTCCTGCGCTACTCATAGAATATCCAGTACTTGCAGAAATTTGAAACTGTCCATAAGTAATTGTGCTAATTAAAATAGCTGCTAAAGCTGTAATTAATTGTTTCATAATAAATTGTTTTTAAATGATTCATAGTATAAAAAAATGAGGCTAAAACAGATACTACTTTTGCATCCGATTATTAAGGATACAGTGGTATTTAGTAGTGCCACAAATTTAAATCGACGGCAAATATACTTTTTTAATAAGGTTGGTTACGTATATTAAAGGTAAAGATTTTGGGACTAATTAGAGCATTTATTTTTAAGAATTTTATTAGAAATTTCATATAATTATAAGATGCTTATAATCATGTAAATACCTTTGTGTTATTCATGTTTGTTAACTAAACAGAGTTGTAATTACTAGTTTTATTTTTTTACTTTAAAGTGAAATAAAAATTTAAAAGGTGTTTGTTTTAATAAGAATTTTATAGCACTATTTTCTTTGGATGTTTTTTATTTGAGAACCAATTTCCCTAACTTGTTATTACCAGATAACCACGCAATATTTCTATCTACAAACTGAATGGAATAATAAGCTTCATTGCTAACATTTGCCCAACTAAGACCTCCATTATTTGAGTATGATATTCCTGTTTTTCCTACAGCAAAGACCTCTTTTCCGTTAGTATTTGGTACATATTGTACACAGCTTTTGTAATTAGGGTTTTGGGTATTGGCAACTAAAGTCCAAGTAAGGCCGCCATCCTTCGTAATAGCTTTGTTTGCCTTGTTTTCTAATGGTTTAGAGTAATCGCCACCAATTGCTATTCCGTTTTTTTTATCAACAAAATCTATAGAATAAATTCCCTGTGGTCCATCACCCTGAATAAAAGGAGTATTAAAAATTTGCCAAGTATTTCCGTAATCTTCCGATTTTAAAATACGTGCTTTAGTACCACCAGAAGCAATCCAAACTGAGCTGCCTATGGTTTTAATATTGGTATTGCTGGCGGCAAAAAAGGCTTCACCTTCATTAAAAATTGGTAATTTAGAACATGGTAGTTTGTGCCAAGTATTTCCACCATCCAAAGTTAAAAGAATAGAAGCACAATTTTCTGTTGGGTCTCCCACCGCAATTCCATGTATGTTGTCATCAAAAAACTGTAGTGCATCATAAAAAACTTTATCATGCGTTTCTGTATATTTTAAATTTGCTTGTCCTACAGAAATACGATATAACAAAGCAGGGTTTGTAATACTTAAAGCAAAAATGGCTTTTCCGTTAGAAGCAATACTTCTAAAATTAGGAATGATACTATCTTGATATTTAATTTTTAAAACAGTTGGTTTTAATTTAGTTGTTGTTGCATCCGAAAAGAAACCAATGCTACCATTAGAGCCTGCATAGATTACTTCAAATTCATTTATAGCATGAATTGCACGAATGCTAACACTGTCTATTAGATACTCTTTTACGCTTATTTCATTGATTTTTCTAGGTTGATAATCTTCTTTACAAGAGATAAAAACTAGGAAACCAAAAATAAATAGGATTATTCTCTTCATTTTTGATACTTTTATAGGACTAAATTAAACAAATCATTTTTATATAATGAAAAAAGCGTTGGTAATTTCTGGAGGAGGGAGTAAAGGAGCATTTGCAGGTGGAGTTGCGCAATATTTAATGAAGAAAGAAAATAAAGATTATGATTTATTTATAGGTACCTCTACAGGTAGTTTAATGGTGTCTCACTTGGCTTTAGGGAGATTAGATGATTTAAAAGAATTATACACCAATGTAAATCAGAAAACTATTTTTAGTAATAATCCTTTTAAAATTAAAAAAGTAGCCGGAGAAAAAGTAATTAGCATTCGACATTTAAATACTTTTTGGAATTTTTTAAATGGAAGAAAAACATTTGGGGAAAGTAAAAACCTACGTTCTTTAATTAGAAGGAAGGTTACCCGAGAAATGTATGAGGAAATTAGAAAAAATAACAAAGAGGTTGTGGTTACGGTTTCTAATTTAACAGCAAACCAAATAGAATATAAATCTATAAATGAGTGTACTTATGATGATTTTTGCGATTGGATTTGGGGTTCTTGCAACTATGTGCCGTTTATGAGTTTATTAGAAAAAAACAATTGCCAGTATGCAGATGGTGGTTTTGGCTCTTTAGTACCTATTAGAGAAGCCATTTTACGTGGAGCTACCGAAATAGATGCCATTATTTTAGAAACAGAAGTTACTCAGTTTAATAAATTACCAGCTACAAACCCGTTTTCTTTATTATTTGATGTATTCGATTTTATGTTGGTACATGTAGAGCGTCATAATATTACCATTGGTAAATTAGCAGCAACCAATAAAGGTATTAAACTAAACTTATATTATACACCAACCGTTTTAACAACAAATTCTTTAGTTTTTGATGAAGTTTTAATGCGAAAATGGTGGAAATCTGGTTATAAATACGCAAAATCTAAGCAAGAAGAATTAATGAGCGAGTTTAGACCTGATGTTTTAACGGATCAAGAAATAGAAGTTGGTTTAGATGATTTAGAGGACTTAAATTTGTAAGTTAATTAGTTTGTTTTTTTACGCCTTCAGATATAATGTTTATGATATTTAATTGATTATCGTACTTATATTAATCATTTGCTAGCGCGAGCGTCCCGCTCGTGAAATAACAAATAAAGTACAACAAACGATTTTCGCAACGCTTGTTTGAGTCATTGATAGTGGTTGTATTTTTTCTAAAATAGTATGTTTATATTTTGTGGGCACGAGCGGGACGCTCGCGCCAGCGGATAAACATAATAAACTTATATATATGAGCAGAAAATATAAATTTGGAGAAAAATCTGGAGCTTATTTTATTAGTTTTACTACCATAAACTGGATAGATGTTTTTACAAGAGACGCTTATTTTTGGTGTATTATAGAATCTTTAGATTATTGTAGAAAGCATAAAGGAATGGAAATTTATGGTTATTGTATTATGCCAAGTCATATTCATTTAATTTTTCGTTCTGCATTAAATAATCCTTCGGGGTTAATTCGAGATTTTAAAGGGTTCACTTCAAAAAAAATGTTGAAACTGATTGAAGAGAATCCACAAGAAAGTAGGAAAGAATGGATGCTTTGGATGTTTGAGCGTGCAGGAAAAAAGAATAGTAATATTACCCATAAACAGTTTTGGCAACAACATAATCAGCCAATTGAAATTTGGTCATTAAAAGTATTTGAACAAAAGTTAAAATATATACATCATAATCCTGTAGAAACTGGATTTGTAACTGATCCTATAGATTGGAAATATAGCAGCGCAAGAAATTATGGTAACGACGATTCAACAATCTTAGAGATAGATTTGAATTAGGTATTGTGTGGGCACGAGCGAGACGCTCGCGCTAGCGATAACAAACTTTAATCAAAATTTTTAATAAAATAACCACTCTAAAATCGGAGTAATCTCGCGTTAGCTGAACAAATTATCTTTTCAATAAATATCTGCTAGCGCGAGCGTCTCGCTCGTGCAATATCCAGATTAAAAAATTGCATAAATAAAAAAACAAATGAGCAGAAAATATAAATTTGGAGAAAAACCTGAAGTTTATTTTATTAGTTATTGCTACCATAAATATAGGATAGATGTATTTGATTGTATATATAAGTAGTGCCACAAATTATGGTAAAGACGATTCAACAATTTTAGAGATAGATTTAGATTTGATTGAGGTATGAACACGAGAGACGCTCGAGCTAGCTGAAAAACATATTTTAATTAAATTAATCGAAACTTGTTAAAAAAAAATAATAACTCTAAAACCAAACTTTTTAGCATAAAAAAAATCCAGTTTAAAACTGGATTTTTTTTATAAGTATCATTTTAATTACTTTAAATCTACATACATTTCGTTTGCAAAAGGTTTTTGTAATTTAGAATTGGTAAGTTGTTCTTTTTTAATAGAAATAACAGATTTACCAGTAGATTTAGATCCTGAAACAATATAATTAATTGTTCTTTCTAATAAAGGCTCTGTAACATCACCTAAAACACCTAAGTTAACGTTACCAGAAATTTGCCCAAAATCTTCTGCAAGTCCAATCTCTGGGGTATATCCGTTAGGATTATTTTCTCCGTTTGCATTTTTTATTTCTAATACAATCGGTTGCATTGCGTAGGTATGATTGGTGTTTAAGTCTGCACCATTTCTTCTATAATCTTCAGAATCATATAACGTAATAGAACCTACTTGTTTTCCTACAGTTTGTGTACCTACTAATTTTACATCAATATAAGCACTTAAGGCATTTATAACCAATTCAGATGCAGAAGCGGTATCTTCTGTAACAATAAAATAAACGGTAGAAAGGCCCAAACTATTAATAGGTTCGTCTAAAATAACATTGCCATTTTGATCTGTATTTGTAATATTATCTGTAAAATAATTTAAAAAATCACTAGCATTATTTTTTTCCATTACTTTCTCGTTCCATACTTGTTGAGAGTAAACCGCTGTATTAGGCTCTGTTGCAATCATACTACCTAAATAAGTGGCTGTTTGTACAGAACCACCACCATTGTAACGTAAATCTATAATTAGATCTGTAACTCCATTAGCTTTAAAGGTTCCAAAAGCAGCATTTAATTGACCATCAAAAGAACTTGCAAACTGATTGTATAATAAATAACCAATTTTTTTACCACCTTCATTAAACGTTTTTGTAATTGCTACAGGGTTTTCTTGTAATTGAGATTTACTTAAAGCAATAGAAGTACCGTTTAAAGTAGGATTTCCTCCATCATAGTCAGCCAAATTAATGGTGTAATCTGTATTTGCACCAAATAGTAAATCTCTATAGTTGGTATTGGTTATTTGAGTACCATCTACAGCTTTAAAAACCATCCCTCTTAAAATACCTTGTGTTTCTGCATTAGAACTTGGTACTACATATCTTACTACACCATAAGCATTGGTGGTACTTCCATTTTCAAAAAATAAATTAAACTCCATTCCGTTACTCAACGTAATGCCTTGAAAAGCATTTTCTAAAGCAATATAATCATCAACAATCCAAGAAAAACGGTCATATCCCTTTTCATTAGCAGGATAACCATTCTCTTCTGTGTATAATAAATTGTCAAATAAAATTTCTGGTGATGAAAATCCTTCTAAGTAGCTATTTAATTCGTTTTGATTATTAAAACGTAAATCGGCCAAATCAGGAACATCACTTTGCCATAAATAATAGGCGTTTAAACCTCGCCAAACAAAGTCTTGTACTTCGATATCTTTAGGTATGTTATCTTCTGTCTTAGAGCAATTGTAAAAGAGTGCAGAAATTATAAAAACAATTAGTATTCTAGGGAGAAATGTTAACTTCATATATTTCTTATTTATAAAAGAGAACGCAATATAAACAGAAATAGTATTATTATTAAAATATGTTGTAACAAAATATATGTTGTATCGTCTTAATTATGTAAACCCGATAATAAAGATCTGTTTGCAACAAAAAAATCAACCAAACCAAATGAAACAGTCAGACTTTTTAAAAGTTGTTTTGCCGTTTAAAGACAAGGTTTTTCGTTTAGCAAAAAGACTTTTAGTTTCTACAGAAGAAGCAGAAGATGCCACGCAAGAATTGTTATTTAAATTGTGGAAAAGTAAAGAGAAGATTGCTGATTATAAAAATGTTGAAGCATTTGCAATGACCATGACTAAAAATTATTGTTATGATCGTTTAAAATCGAAGCAGGCAAGTAATTTAACATTAATACACAGTAATTATAAAGAAAAAGATACGTCTTTAGATAAACAAGTAGAACATCGAGACAGTGTAAACCAAGTGCACCAATTGATAGAAAACTTGCCAGAGCAACAAAAAGTTATTATTCAGTTAAGAGATATTGAACAATATGATTTTGATGAAATCTGTAAAATGGTAGATATGAAACCAACAGCAGTAAGAGTGGCATTATCTAGAGCAAGAAAAACAATAAGAGAACAATTAATTAAAAAACATAACTATGGAGTTAGCTAACATAGAAAAATTAGTAGAAAAATACGAAAACGCGGAAACGTCTTTGCAAGAAGAAACAGCCTTAAGAAACTATTTTACAGGAGGTAATGTTGCACCACATTTGCAAGAATATGAGTACATGTTTAATTATTTTGCTATTAGCAAAGAAGAAACTTTTACAAAAACCATTCAGTTAGAACCTAAGAGATCTAAAAAGAGAAACTTAAAATGGTTATCTGTAGCAGCATCAATAGTCTTATTATTTAGTGTATTTATTGGTAAAAATGAATACGATAGATACCAAGCAAAAAAACAATTCGATCAAATAAGTAAAGGGTTAAGACTTTTATCTGCAAACCTTAAAAAAGGAGAACAAGCCGTTGCCACCTTATATACTTATGAGAACACCGTAAACAAGATCTTAAAATAAACCAAGTAGATAATAGTAAAATTAAGTAAACACAGAAATTATGAAAAAAATAGCAATATTAATAGCGTTAGTGGTTGCACCAATGGTAACCAGCGCACAGTCCTTTTTTGATTCTTTAGAAGATATGGATGGCATAGATATGGTAGTTGTTACCAAAGATGCTTTTGAGTTAATCTCTAAGTTTAAAAATGTAGAAATTGATGATAATGAAGGGATGAAAGTCTTTCAAATGATTCAAGATTTAAAAGAATTTAAAATGTTTTCTACCAAAGATGTTGGTATCGCAAACAAAATGGAGGCAATGGCAAATGACGCCATTAAAAAACAGAATTTAACACAATTAATGAGAATTAAAGATGAAGGTTCTCACGTTAAAATTTATGTAAAAACAACAAAGAATAAAGATTTTGTGAGTGAAGTTTTAATGTTTATTAAAGGTATTGATAAAAAAACAAAAGGAAACGCAGAGGCTGTAGTGGTTTCTTTAACGGGTAACATAGATATTAATAAAATGTCTGAATTAGCCGATACTTTTTCTAAAGGAAAATAAAAGTAAAAATATGTCAGTTAGAGTGCAGTCGAGAACTTATGAAGTTTTAGATAAACAAGACCTTTCGACTGCGCTCAAGGAGACGGCAATTTAAATTTTATCACACCAAACTACATTATTATGAAAAACATCACCAAAATATTTTCTCTTTTATTACTTGTTTTAATGATAACATCTTGTAAAAATGAAAAATCATTACAAGGATACTTAGTAGAAAGTCAAGAAAAAACTGGTTTTATCACTGTTGATATTCCTACTAGTTTTTTACAATTAAAATCAGAGGCTGTTTCTGAAGATGTAAAAGAAACGCTAAAAAGTATTCGAAAAATAAACGTGGTTGCATTGCCCTTTAAAGGAAATGAACCAACGTATGAAATTGAAAAAACAACATTAAAAAGTATTTTTAAAGACAACAAAGAGTATAAATCTTTAATGTCTATGAAAACAAAAGGAATGCATGTAAACTTGTATTATACTGGAAATACAGATTCTATAGACGAAGTGATTGCTTTTGGTTATGGAGACGAAGTTGGAGTAGGTGTTGCTCGTTTATTAGGCGATCACATGAATCCTGCTAAGATTATAGCAATGATGAACAATATTAAATTTGATAAAGACAATTTAGATTTAGAAAAATTTAGTGCTATTTTTAGTGGAAAATAAATCTTTTTAATAGTTAATTTAAAGCTGTAATCTCTTATGAGGTTACAGCTTTTTTATTAATACTTATCAAGTATAAGTTATTAAAATCTTAAAAAAAAAATGAATACTACTTCTAATTGCCATTTTGATGAAAGGAGAAATCTCGTAATAAAGAAAACCAATGTGTAGATAACTTTATGTGATTTCTCTCTACGTTCGAAATAATAAAATTGCATATTTTCTATGCTGTATATTTATAATAAGCAGATATTCTTTTTTACTAAAAACGGCTATTGTAACTACCAACTATTTTTAACTGCTCATTAACAGCTACATTGTTAATATTTCTTACTTTTGGAAATTATGAAAATGCAATATATGATGATTAAAAAAGTGCTGTTTTTTGTTTTCCTTTTGATGAGTTTGGTTAGTTTTTCACAAACTTATGATACCTACAAACCCGAAAGAGATAAAATTAACGATCTCGTTCACACAAAATTAAAGGTTGATTTTAATTTTAAAGAAAAACAACTAAACGGAGAAGCTTGGGTTACCTTAAAACCTCATTTTTATACAACTAACAAACTTACGTTAGATGCCAAAGCAATGCTTATTCATCAAGTTTCTATAGATAATCAGAAATTAGAGTATCATTACGATGATTTACAAATGATAATCGATTTACCAAAAACCTATAAAAAAGACGAAGAATACACTATCTATATAAAATATACTGCTCGTCCGGAAAAAGTACAACAAAAAGGAAGTGCTGCTATCACCGATGCAAAAGGCTTGTATTTTATAAATGCAGATGGTTTAGACAAGAATAAATCTACCCAAATTTGGACACAAGGTGAAACGGAAGCAAGCAGCTGCTGGTTTCCAACAATAGACAGTCCGAATCAGAAAACAACCCAAGAAATTTATATGACCGTTCCAGATAAGTTTGTAACACTTTCTAATGGTAAATTAGTAACTCAGACTAAAAACGGAACCAATAGAACAGACTACTGGAAAATGGATCAGAAACATGCGCCATATTTATTCTTTATGGGAGTAGGAGCGTATGAAGTTATAGAAGATTCTTACAAAAATATTCCTGTAAACTATTATGTAGAAAAAGAATATGCACCGTATGCTAAAGATATTTTTGGCTTAACACCAGAAATGATGGGTTTCTTTTCTGATAAATTGGGCGTAGAATATCCTTGGAACAAGTATAGCCAGATTGTAGGTAGAGATTACGTTTCTGGGGCAATGGAAAACACAACAGCAGTAATTCATGGAGAACAAGCGTACCAAACACCAGGACAATTAATTGATGAAAATATACAAGAAAACACCATTGCACATGAGCTTTTTCATCATTGGTTTGGAGATTTAGTAACGTCAGAAAGTTGGTCTAATTTAACGCTAAATGAATCTTTTGCTAATTATAGCGAGTATTTATGGAGAGAATATAAATACGGAAAATTAGATGCAGATATGCATTTGTACGAGGATAGTCAGTCTTATTTAAACGGACAAAATAACGACAAACATTTGGTACGTTACAATTATGTCGATAAAGAAGATATGTTCGATTTAGTTAGTTATAACAAAGGTGGAGCAATATTACACATGTTGCGAAAGTACCTAGGTGACGATGCTTTTTTCTTAGGCTTAAAAACCTATTTAACAGAAAATAAATACCAAGCTGCAGAAGTACATCAATTACGTTTAGTATTTGAAAAAATTACGGGTAAAGATTTAAATTGGTTTTTTAACCAATGGTATTTTGGAGCAGGACATCCAAGAATAGAAGTTTCTTATGATTATAATACCATTCAGAAAACAGTAACGGTTAACCTACAACAATTAAATGCAAATGAGTTTAAGTTTCCTTTTGCCATTGATATTTTTGAAGATGGTAAAAAAGTAAGACATAATGTTTTTGTAGATAAAAATGATGCTTCTTTTACCTTTCCGTATACAAAACAACCAACATTAATTCAGGTGAATGCAGACGGCGTTTTATTGTGTGAAATTACAGAAAACAAAGTACTGAGTGATTATATTTTTCAGTTAAAAAATGCAGAAAACTATGCACATAGAAGAGAGGCATTGTTAGAAGTAGCTAAAAAACAAGAAGAAAAAGATGCTTTTAATGCTGTAGAAGCTGCTATGAGCGATGCATCTTCTAAAATTAGAATCTTAGCCTTAGAAAACATCGATTTAATAAACAAGTTTTCTAAAAAAGATGCGATTGCTAAAATTATGAGAATAGCCAATAATGACGAAAAAACATTGGTACAAGCAACGGCTATAGAAACGTTAGGGAAATTAACAGATCCTGAGTTAAAATCTATTTTTGTAAAAGGATTAGAAAGTAAATCATATTCTGTAATTGGTAAAGCTTTGGTAGCTATGTATTATGTAGACAAGCCAATGGCAATAGCTAAATCTAGAGAATTACCAGACGAAATTAGAAAGATTTTAGCAACGCCTTTAACACGAATTTATATTGAAGAAAATGATAAAAAAGAATTGCCTTTCATCGCAAAAAACGTGTTGTCTGGTATGTTTTTAACGGGAGATGATGCAACCAAAGTTTTGTATCAAAAAGCATTTAAACAAATCTCAGAGAGTAATAATTCTGAAGCAATACAGAATATCGTAGACGATATGGTGGTAAAAGGAAACCAATACAAATCGTTTAATTTTGATAAAGTGGTGATTAATTTAATGAGAAAAATGATACAAGATCAAGAGTCTAAAAACACTGCGAATAAAATTAGAAATACAGAAATTATTAAAGAAGGTATGGCTAAGTTATTGTAGTATAAAATATTCATATTTTATATACTTATAATTACAATGTATAATTATTTATGTTGATATAAATAGTATAAAAATATACGAGTGATAAAATAGAGAAATTTAAACAAGTAAGTTTAATCCCAGAAATGTTATCAAAATTTTTATTGCTCTAGAATAATTTAATTCTTAGAGGTTAGTTCTTCTTTTTATCAGCTTAAATAAATAGCGAAAAATATTTGATAAGCATACCAACCTCAATCATATTTTATATTTAAAATACTAAAAAATCAGCTAGAATAACTAGGTCTTTTTGAAAATTTTAGAATATCTATCTTTAAAACTAATTATCGTTTTCTAAGATGTCTTTTACGTTGATGTATATAAAATTTAATTTCAGGCATATCTTTATCATAAATCATAGCACTACATATATTAGGATCCATTGTGTTTATGCTAATTTAAGCATCTGTTCCTATACTTTAATGTTAAAAAAAGTAAACAAGAACAATCATTCTTTACAAAAAAAATAAGGCTTCAAAATTTATAAAAGATCTAAATCGATAAAATTTTTAGGAATAGATACCGACCTAACGGTTAAATTTAATGTTAATAAAAAAGGATAAGTTAAAATTTTGATAAAGTTTAAAACATTTATTTTAGCAAATCTAATTTTTTAATGGAGACTATGAAAAAAAAAATATTTTCTATCTTTTTGTTTTTTTTTGTACTCCAAATATCCGGAGAAACCAATTTTACTAATACTAAATCTAAAATAGATTACAAGCTGGTTAAAAAAAAGCTTGTTATTTTAGATAGCTCTTATCGGATAAAAAAACAACTACATAAGGATTCTAAACCAGAATTTAGTTGGAGTAATATTAAAAAGTGGTTCCCTGTTTCAGATACTATTGTTCAGAATAGAGATTTAGCAAGTGCCTCTTTTACTGTTATTGAAGAACATGATTCTTGGGTAGATTCTTTTACTAATGAAGATATAAAAGAATTACCAGTTGGAGTTAAGCACATAAAAAATAGTATAGAATATTCTATAGGTATTACAAAAGCGATAATTACCAAAGACCATACAGAGTTAACCGTATTTGCTAGAGTTAAGTTACCACAAACAGATAGCAACTCTCAACCAATTGAATTATTTTTTGGTGCAGATAATGTTAAATTGTCACATCAAGGAGGAATTGTTGGTGATGCAAATTTAGTATTGTTAGGAGATTTAAATATACCTTTTAATGCTGGTAAATGGCTATTGACACTTAAAGGCGGTTTTAATTATACAACAGGTGATATAGAAAATAAAACATATGTAACCATTGGTTGTGAAGGTGTTAAGAAAATGGGTATACAAGGTGTTGTAGAATTCTCTAGAGATTTGGTTATACCTGTTGAAACAGAAGGTGTAAAGGCTGGTACGGTAGATGAATCTAAAACAATGGTTAATAAAACGATCATAACAGAAAATGGCACACAAGTTTTACAAGTTCCGTATCGTGTAAAAGGTGAGTTTAATGTTACAGCAACCGGATGGAATGATATCTTGGTACCTATTGATTTACAGCCTTTTGTTTTAGCACAAAAACGTAATAATGAAGACTATAAAGGTAACTTTCAGTTTGCCGTAAATCAGGCCGTATTAGATTTTAGTGATTTAAGAAATGATGCAACTGTAGAATTTCCAGATTATTATGAAGAAAATGGTTTGTTATTGCCTAATGTAGATACTTGGAGAGGTGTTTATGTAAATTCTGTAGAAGTTAAAATGCCTGCCGAATTTATGACTTCTGGTACTATATCTAGAGGAGATAATGAACGTGTAACTTTTGGAGCTCATCATTTAATTATAGATAATTACGGGGTTTCTGGTACATTTTATGGAGATAATTTATTTACCTTAGATGAAGGTAGAACCAATGTTAGTAAAGCTTGGGCTTATTCTTTAGACCATATAGAAGTTTCATTAGCAGCCAGTCAACTAATGGGTGCCGCATTTGACGGACGGATATTATTACCTATTTCAAAAAAAGAAGGAGAAAATAATACTCCAGATAATGTGGGGCTTAGATATGATGGATTAATCTCTGAAGAGGAATATTCGTTAACAGTTAGTAGCGATTCTATTATTGATTTTAATTTATGGAAAGCAAAGGGGCAATTACTACCAAATAGTGAAATAGTATTAGCCGTTAGAGATGGGCAGTTTAGACCAAAAGCAACATTACATGGAAACATATCTATAAGTGCCAATCAAAGTACTGAAGAAGAAGAAACCACATCTACTAATACTACAGAACCAAAGTTGGTTGAGTTTAAAGGTGTAGAGTTTCAAAATTTGATATTACAAACAGAATCGCCTGTCTTTGCGGTAGATTTTATGGGGTATAATGGAGACGTTAAGGTTGCTGGTTTTCCTGTTTCTATATCCAATATTGGTATTACTTCAAATGAAACTAACGCCGATTTACATTTTGATTTAGCTCTTAATTTAATGGGTGAGAATAATGGGTTTTCTGCAGAAACAAGTTTAGCTGTAAAAGGAGTATTTGAAGAAGAAGATTATCGTCAAAAATGGAAATTTCAGGGTGTAGAATTAGATGCCATCTTAATTGATGCAGATTTAAACGGTTTTACATTAAAAGGAGGTTTAAATATAATGAATGATGATCCTGAGTATGGTGATGGTTTTTCTGGAAATTTAACAGCAAATTTTAAAGGTTTAGGGATTGAAGTAGGAGCTAAGGGAATTTTTGGTAAAACAACATTTAGGTATTGGCAATTTGAGGCAATGGTAGATGGTTTAGCGGTAGGAACCGGTATTCTAAACCTGAGTGGTTTTTCTGGTGGCGCATCTTACAAAATGAAACGTACAGATTTTAGTTCTTCTTTTTCACCTACAGGCATCGGGTATACTCCAGATGAAACCGTTGGTTTAGGATTAAAAGCTATGGTGATTTTTAATGCTGTAAAAGATGAAGTTTTTAAAGGTAGAGCTGGTTTTGAAATAGCTTTTAATACCAATGGAGGTATCGATTTTTTAGGATTTTATGGTCAAGGAACTTTTATGAATGTAGACATACCAGGCTTGTCTAACGTAAATGATTTAATGACTAAGTTAAAAGCTAATACTGTAGCTAAAACCAAATTTTTAGGAGTAACTAACGAGAATGTAGCTAGTACTTGGGTAGGGCAAAATTTATTAGATAAAGCAGAAACTGATTTTCCTCAAACAGCTACAGACCAAATGGCAATAAGTGCTAAACTGGGTATAACTTATGATTTTAACAATGATGTTCTTCATGGAGAATTAGACGCTTCGGTGAATGCTCCAGGAGGTTTAATAACCGGAGGAGGTAATGCTGTTTTACATTTTGCTCCAGATGGTTTTTGGTATATCTATATAGGTACACCTACAAGCCCGATAAGTTTAAGTATAGGAGTTGGGTCTTTACAAGTAGGAACAGATGGATATTTTATGGTAGGTTCTGTTTTACCGAGTGCTCCGCCACCAGACCCAATGGTAGCTCAAATTTTAGGAGTAGATGCTAGCGAGTTAGATTATATGCGAAGTGAAAACTCACAAGCTTTAATAGCTCAAGGAGGTGGATTTGCTTTTGGCTCTCATTTGAGTATTAATACAGGAGATTTAAATTTCCTTATTTTTTATGCAAATTTTCAAGCCGGTGCTGGTTTTGATGTTATGTTAAGAGATTATGGAGAAGCAGAGTGTTCTAATACAGGAGATCAAGTAGGTATTAATGGGTGGTATGCAAACGGACAAGCTTATGTGTATTTACAAGGTGAGTTAGGTATTAGAATAAAACTGTTTTTTATCAATAAAAAAATCCCAATAATTCAAGCTGGTGCAGCAATGTTATTACAAGCAAAAGCGCCAAATCCTATTTGGATGCGAGGATATTTAGGAGGACATTATAACCTTTTAGGTGGCTTAATTAAAGGTAAATTTAGATTTAAACTGACTATTGGAGAAGAATGTATTTTTGAAGGAGCTTCACCTTTAGGTGGAATGAAAATTATAACAGATGTTTCTCCTGAAGACGGTACAAGTGATATTGATGTATTTGCAATACCACAAGCTGCTTTTAGCATGAAAGTTGGCGAGCCTATAATAATACCAGAAGATGATGGAGATAAACTATATCGAATAGATTTAGAAGAGTTTGTGCTGTTGCATAACGGACAAGAAGTAGTAGGAGAAAAAGAATGGTCTAATTATAATGACAGAGTTAGTTTTGTCTCTTCAGATATTCTACCTCCAAATGAAGTATATACCGTACGTGTTAAAGTTAGTTTTAAAGAAAGAGTTAATGGTATTTTTAAACCAATAATGATAGATGGTCAACCAGCAATAGAAACCGAAGAACGAACCTTTACTACTGGTGGTGCACCAAATTATATACCTTTAAGTAATATTACATATTCGTATCCAGTTGTAGATCAAAAATACTTTTTTGAAGATGAGTACGATCAAGGATATATTCAATTAACAAGAGGGCAAGATTATCTATTTGAAGATCAAGAGTGGGAGAGTTTTGTTAAATTTAAAAAAGAAAACGACCCACCATCTAGTGATATTGTTTTTAATTATGACACTACTGATAATAAAATAACATACGATTTACCAAATGTTTATCAAGAATCTCAATACACTATGCAAGTTGCGAGTAGGCCAAAAGGTAGTTCTAATACAAGCACTAGTAATTCAGATAATAATCCTGAAGAAGAAAGTTCTAGCTCTTATGATAATACGGTAGCAGAAGTAGAAACAATTATTAGAAACAATGATGCAGAAAACTTATCTAAAGACGGAGAAATTGAACGATTAACATATCAATTTGGAACGTCTAAACATAAAACATTTAAGAAAAAAATAAATACAATCAATACACAGAATTATAATTGGGATATTTATTATTCTGATGTTATTCATTTGTTTACGAGTATACAAGACCATGAACCTTTTGATGTAGTAGAACTTTTGGGAACAAACTATACAGATAATATTGCTTTGGTTGGTATAGAAGCTACATTAGATGATGCATACTTTACAGATGATATTAATCCTCCATTATATTCCAATTACCCTTTTGGAGGTCAATATACTTTTATTAATAGAGATGATGAAATTTTAGGGACACCTCCTAAATTCGCTTTGCCAATAATATCTAGTTACCTTAATAATTTAGAGTACGAAATAAATCAAAATAGTTTAAGAACAACATTTCCTTTTAGATATAATTTAGGTTTAGCTTATAAACATGATTGGGTAGATATAAGGTCTCAAATTGTAAATAATCAGACAAATGGATTAATTCCTTCAGGAAGTCCTATTCTTAATTTTTTAGATGAAGATTATTTATTTATGCGTTATGGATTCTATAAAACTACTTTAAAATACAAGTTACCTGGAGGTCTAAATGGTACTAGTGCCATATATAAGTTTAAAAACCCTAATGATTTTAGATAGAAATGAAAGTAAGAAAATTAATAAATAGGGTTTTTGTAGTAAGTAGTATTTTATTGTTATCATTTATAAGTAATGCTCAGCAAAATAAACTTAAAGATAGTTTGCCTACGGTAAGAATATTATCTAGAGTACAAGAAAATAAAGTTTTGTTACGCTGGGGAGTAGATCAACCAATTGCGTGGCAAAAAACAAATAAAAGTGGTTTTGTTTTAGAAAAATATTTATTTTCTAAAGATGGTAATCGTTTACCAATACCTAAAATATTATGGCAAAAAACAATAAAGGCAGCGCCATTAGAAACTTGGCAAAATATTGTAGCTAGCAATAATTATGCAGCAATAATAGCACAAGCTATTTATGGCGAAAGTTTTGAAGTTGGAGGTGTTTCCGGAGGACAATTATCAAAGATTGTAAATCAATCTCAAGAGATACAACAACGTTTTTCTTTTGCTCTTTTTGCTGCAGATATGAATTTTGATGCAGCTAAAAAAGCAGGTTGGGGGTTTGAAGATACAGAACTATTAGAAAATGAAGAATATGTTTATAAAATAAAAATAGCGCTACCTAAAGAAGTCTTAAATGTAAAAAGTTCTGCAATTATAGCAGGGTTAAAAGATTATGAGCCGCTGCCTTCTCCAACTGATTTACAAGGTATTTTTGGTGATAAAAATGTAATTGTTACTTGGGAATATGCTTTGTATAAAACCATTTATACTTCTTATAATTTAGAGCGTTCAGAAAATGGAATTGATTTTAAACAGTTAAATAAAGAGCCTTTATTAAATATAAATGACAAGCCTCACGCACCTGCTAAACGAATGTATTATGTAGATTCTTTAGCACAAAATGATAAAAAATATTTTTATAGAGTAAATGGTATTTCTTCATTTGGTGAAACCGGAGCTTATTCAGATACAATTTCGGGCGTAGGTAAACCTGTTTTACCTTTTACACCAAAAATTAGTGATTTTAAGTTTACCAACTCAGAAAATGAAGCCATTATTTATTGGGAATTTCCTAAAGAGGGAGAAAAAGTTACGGCAAAATTTCAATTAAACCATGCAGAAAAAGATTCTGGTCCATACAAAGTAGTTGTAGACAATATTCCTGCAGACCAGCGTAGTCTTACGTATTCTAATTTAGATCCATCAAATTACTTTACAATAACTGCTGTTGGTACTACTGCTAAACAACAAAAAACATCGTTTAGTAAACTTGTTCAAGCTATAGACACTACACCACCAGTGAAACCAGTTGGTTTAGAAGGGAAAATAGATAGTTTAGGAATTGTCCGTTTTAATTGGAAAGCAAATACGGAAAAAGATATTCTAGGGTATCGTGTATTTAGAGGTTTTACGGAAAAAGAAGAACCGTCTCAAATAACAATATCACCGATTAAAAATAATAAATTTATAGATACGGTAATTGTTGCTAATTTAAATGCGAAGGTGTATTATAAAGTGGTAGCTGTAGACAAGCGTTTTAATCATTCTGAAATGTCAGAAGTTTTAATATTAGAAAAACCAGATGTAATACCACCAACTGCTCCTGTTTTTTCAAACTATAAAATAGATCAAGGAGCTGTTCAATTAACATGGATAAACTCGTCCGAAGAGAATGCAACACATATTTTATTGCGTAAAAACATGACTGATGCTTTTGCCTGGAAAGAAATATATAGAGTAACTGATGGTACAATTCAGAGTTTTAAAGATACCAAAGTCGAGGCAGATAAAACATATAGATATGCTATAAAAGCTATTGATAAAAGCGGCTTAGAGTCACTACCTTCCTCTCCTTTAACCATTAAAGTAGTAAACTTAACACCTGCTAGTAGTATTAAAGAGATTAATTTTATTGTAAACAGAGAAAATAATTATATAGAATTATTTTGGAGAGCAGATACCAAAAAAATAGCAGAATATACTATATATAAGCAAGTAGAGGGTGAAAAACCTACTACCTGGCGTGTGTTACCTGTAACGGTAAAAAGAACAGTAGATAAGGATGTATACCCAAATCAAGTATATATTTATCACTTTAGAGCTACAGAAAATGATGGTTCATATTCTAAAGTAAAAAAAGTTGAA
Source organism: Polaribacter sp. L3A8 (assembly GCF_009796785.1). Classification (NCBI taxonomy): domain Bacteria; kingdom Pseudomonadati; phylum Bacteroidota; class Flavobacteriia; order Flavobacteriales; family Flavobacteriaceae; genus Polaribacter; species Polaribacter sp. L3A8. The sequence continues at coordinate 602,517 of NZ_CP047026.1, read as the reverse complement.
GTTAAATTTTAAGGCTATGAAAAATAAGATTATTATTTTCGTTTTACTTTTTTTTGCTAATAATATATATAGTCAGCAGAATTATGAAATTAAATTAAATTTTTGGTTTAAAGTTGATCGTAATGTAAAAAATAAGACATCCTCAAATATGAGGATTAAATTATATTATTCAGACAATACTAGTGAACAAGTTTTTTATAGGGATATAAGAGATGATACGTATCAGGCTGCTACAAACATTGTTTTACAAAGAAATAAAAGGCCAATAAGGTTTCATATTTCTGGTTTTGTAAATTTTGGTTCAACAGGAAATGCTAATTGGAACAATTCTTTATATTTAAATAACGGCTGTAGATTACAACAGCGTTATACATACTCTCATAGTGGTTTTCAAAATGATAAAATAAATTTTGATTACTCTTCTCGTCCAATAATCAATTTAACACAACCCAATAATACTCTAATTGGGTTTAATAATGATTTTACTGTAACTACTGCTTACAATTCAAGCGGTTTTTATAATACACTTTATAATTGGGAATATCAAATAGTAGGTAATGGATATCCTTTACCAGGTAGTTGGATTGACATGCCAAATACAGTAAATGGTACTGTTGTAAATGGTAGATCTTCTTTTAGAATAAAACTATCAGACTTTATTTCTGATGAAAATACTGTGTTAGGAAAAGAAATTTATTTTCGAGTGAATTCTTGCGATAATTTATATTCAGAAAATCAGATTTATTATGATATAAAAAAATCTGCTCCGTACGTTTTTTCTCAGTCTAGTAATGTTTTGTGTTATGATTCTTTAGATGGATCTGTAAAAATTAACTTTGATCGCTCATTAGTAGAAGGAGAAAAGATTACCTACGTTTTAAAGAATAATACAACAGATGAGTATTTTAATCTTCCAGATGCGGTTAGTTTGGTTTATCAACCAGATGGAGTAAATTATACCTTAGAAGGTGACAACTCATACACTATAAGTGGTTTATCTCAGGGTAATTACGAATTTAAAGTTTTTGGAACTTATGTTACGAATTTTAGTACAGGAGAAACAAATCAATTATATACAGGAGATGCAAACCATACAACAACATTTACAATAAATAAACCATTACCTGTAGAATTTGAGGCAGAAGTAATAAAACAAGTGTATTGTTATGGAGGTAGTGATGGAACCCTAGAAATTAAAGCTTGGGGAGGTGAGTTTACAGCTGCAACCAATCAATATTATTATTGTATTACAGAAGTTGGTAATACGGGATTAAATAAAACATCTACATCCATAGATTGTTGGGTACCTTTTACAAATAGAGTAATAACAATAGAAACTAGCGACCCAGTAGATCCGATAGGTCCATATCTACCTAAAACTTCAAAAAATAAGGCAAATGCTGTTACCTCAATTGATTCAATAGATCCGATTGGTCCAATAGACCCAATTGATCCAATAGACCCAATAACTATAAAAAGACGTTTTGTTAAAGAAACCATTACTATAGGTGCTGGTTCATATATAATTAAGGTAAAAGATGCCAATGGCTGTATTGCTAAAGTTATTACAAGAAATGCGAGTAATGTAATTATTGCTTATGGACCTGATGTCTTTGAAGATTCAATAATTGTTACTGAACCAGATTTTCCTGTAAGTATAACAATGGGTACTATTGCTAACGGTGGTGTTGCAGAACCAACAGCTTTTGGTAGGTCAGACGGTAGAATTACAGCTAAAATTAGTGGCGGAACAACTTTTAGAGAACTTGATGAAGATTTTGATATAGTAAATGATAATTATTATAATTTTACTTGGCAATATTTTAATCCAAATACAACAACTTGGGAAGATTGGTCAGATTTTGAATATGTTTATGAAGAAAATCCAACAGGTATAGATTATTGGAATATAATTTTAAAAAATGCAAAAGCAGGTGAGTATCGTTTAACTGTAAAAGATGTTAATTATACTAAAACAACAGATAATTTAGGGTGTACTTCTAGTGTTAAAAGATATACATTAGACGAACCAGAAGAATTATTAGTCACTATTTTAGAACCGACAACAGAACAACAAATAAAGTGTTTTGGAGATAGTGGTTCTTTAACAGCACAAACATCTGGTGGTATAGCTCCATATCTTTACAAATGGTATAAAGTAAATGGAAGTTCTAGCGAGTTGCTTTCAGAAACTGGGCAAACAGCAAATAATTTAGTAGCTGGTGATTATAAAGTGGAGGTAACCGATAGAAATGGTAATGTTGAAATAAGTGTTTCAGCTATTTCAGAAATTAGAAATTTAAAAGAACCTTCTGCTTTAAAATTTACGAGTGATGTAACAAATGTTACTTGTTTTGACGGAGAAGATGGTGCTATTAATATTACCACTTCTGGCGGTACACCGCCATATACTTATCAATGGAGTGATGAAAGTGAGCAAAAGTTTAATGAAGACAGAACCCAATTAAGAGGAGGTGTTTATAATGTAATTATTACCGATAAAAATGGTTGTACGGT